>CALGUJ010000110.1 GCA_937902055.1 uncultured Pelolinea sp. | reverse complement strand
TGTATTAAAGCGACCTGCATGTCGAGTAGTTCAGAACCGGGAAATGGCGTGCCGGCATGGTTGAGTAAACGATGGATAAACCTGGTCAATGCCGCGTTGGCGTTTTTTCTCGGCGGCGCTTTCACAGCGCCGGTTTTGATGGAATATGGATGGGACGAAGCGGGAAAGCTGCTGTACCGGATTTACGGAAATTTCTGCCACCAGTTCGCGCACCGCTCCTGGTTTTTGTTTGGGCGCCAGGCTTATTACCCCAAAACGAGCATCCACGGCCTGCTCAGTTTTGAACAGGTCTTCGGATATTCAGTGAACGATCCATACGCTGCCAGGGCGGTCATCGGCAGCGCAACGGCGGGCTACAAAATTGCCATCTGCCAACGCGATCTGGCGATGTACGCCGCGATCCTGCTTTTCGGTATTGTTTTTTCAATATTGCAGAAGCGAATACGACGCGTGAGCATTTGGATCTGGCTATTGTGCGGAGTTTTACCTTTGGCGGCAGACGGCATCAGCCAAATGCTGGGAAGCGGCCCCGGGTTTTTTCCATGGTTGGGAATAAGGGAAAGCACACCGCTGCTGCGCAGCGTCACGGGCGGTTTATTTGGAGTATTTTCCGCATGGTATATTTACCCATCGATCGAACAAATTCCCCAAGTTCAGCGGTATAAATACAGGCAAATGCAACAGCGAGGCAGAATTGGCGATTCATAAAAACGGATTGATTTCATATTTCAGCTTCAACCAGCTCGACAATGAAGGAATCCTGCATGGTATTTTTATGCGGCATGGCGGCTGCAGTCCGCAACCGTGGAGCAGCCTAAACCTGGCGACCTCGGTAGGGGATTCGCGCGAAAATGTCATTGAAAACCGAAACCGAATCTCCGACAGCCTGGGAATCGAGCGGAACACTTTTTTCGACGTTTGGCAAGTGCATAGCAGCAAAGTAATCTATGCCGACAAACCGCGCCGGGTGGGCGAGCCTCACGTACAAGCCGACGGTATCCTGACCGACCAACCCGAAATCGCCCTGTTGATGCTGTTTGCCGACTGCGTGCCGATCCTCTTCTACGATCCACGAAAAAAGGCCGGGGCAGTTGCGCATGCCGGATGGCAGGGCACTTTCAAACAGGTAGCGGCTGCTACCGCGCAAGCCATGATCGATCAATTCGCCTGCAACGCGGCCGATATCCTGGCATGCATCGGGCCTTCAATCTGCCAGGAACATTATGAGGTTGGAGAAGAAGTGGCAGCGGCCGCAGACCGCTTATTTGACCGAAAAGAAAAGGTAGTTCTTCAAGCTGATAACCATTATTTCGTCAATCTACAACTCGCCAACCAGATCATCCTGGAACGCGCCGGGCTGCGCATGATCGAACAAGCGCAGATTTGCACTGCCTGCAATAATCCGGATTGGTTTTCGCATCGGGCGGAAAAAGGGCAGACCGGCAGGTTCGGGGCAGTATTGACCTTGAAAAATAATGGATAAATCCGAATTCGCCACTATTTCCATCCGACTGCAGCCGGCGTCGAACAAAGAGGAAATTACGGGCTGGATGGGCGACGGGGCGTTGAAAATTAAGATAAAAGCTAAACCAATTGAAGGCCAGGCCAATGCGAGCCTAACCAACTTGCTCAGCAAGCGCCTGCATATTCCCCGAACCCGAATTACGATCCTGATGGGGGAGAAATCAAAGCTAAAAACTATCCGAATTCATGGGATTACATTTGAAAAATTAAAGCAAAAAATTGACGAAATTCTCAATCAGGAACCATAGACAATACGCCCGCACGAAGGGCAAAGGAAAAGGCGGCTTGTGGAACGCGCCTGCTGGCATTGGCCGGCGGTGAGGGAGGATCCGCAAGCGGAACAGGAATCATCCTGTAATTGGGCAACGGCCAGGCCGTTCTGGGCCTTACGCAAGGTTTCATAGGTTTTCAGAGTGGTTTGGTCAATTTGAGCGACATAAGTCGATCGCTTAACGTCGAGGTTGCGGATAGCCGTTTCAAGATTGCTTTTTTCCGCCGATAACAATGATTTGGCGGTTTCAAAGGCGGCAATTGCCTGTTTCAAATCTGCCTCACCAGCGTTTTCCTGCGCTTCTGCCTCATCCAACAGCATTAATTTTTCAAGCAGTTTTTGATCCAATTCCGCCAGAGTTTTGGATAGGGAAGCAATTTCCATTTCAAGGCTCTGCAATTCCTTCGGATTTTGAACTTTCCCGTTATACAGACTGGCTTCGCTTTGGCTTTTCTTGATCTTCTTTTGCTGGAGATCCTGGTTGATTAAATCAAAATCCGAACGGATTTGTTCGGATTTTGCTCTCAGTTCTGCCAAATTCTTTCGAGCCGAGTCGACCGTTGCGTCAGTTTCCAGAAGCGCGGCAATCTGAGCCAACCGTTTGTTTGAACGGTCGATCTCAATATCGATACCCTGGAGCTGGAATAATTGAAAGCCAATATTCATTTTATGTTATTATCATTTAACCATAGTGATTCTAATTGAAGCTCAGGTATTCGTCCAGCGATTTATAATTAACTGGAATTCAACATCATAAATTGGGAGAAACCATGACAGCGGTAACAGCAAATAAAAAGATACTGGTGGTCGATGATGAAGAACGGATGCTCCGTTTTATCCGCCTGAATCTTGAACACGACGGATTCCAGGTGATTGAAGCAGTGAAAGGCCATGAAGCATTGGACAAAATGCGCACCGATATGCCGGATATGATCCTGCTGGATGTGATGCTGCCGGATTTGGATGGTTTCGAAGTCCTGAAGATGGTCCGGGAAATCAGCAATATACCGGTGATCATGTTGACAGCCAAAGGCGAAGAAGATGACCGCGTGCGAGGACTGGAGTTGGGGGCTGATGATTACGTAACCAAACCATTCAGCCCGCGCGAGCTGGTCAGCCGGGTCAAAGCGGTGCTGCGCCGGGTGGAAACTGAAGGGTCGGTGGAGGTGGACGTCATCCAGGTGGATGATCGCCTGAAAATCGATTTCAACCGCAGGGAAATTTGGGTGGAAGGCGAACTGGTCAAGCTGCGGCCGACCGAATACCGCCTTCTGTATCATTTGGTGCAAAACGCCGGTTGGGTGTTGACCTATGACCAAATTCTCTCCAGAGTGTGGGGATATGAATATCGGGATGAACCGCACTATGTGAGGCTGTACATCAATTACCTGCGGCAGAAGTTGGAGAAAGATCCCGCCAACCCGGAATACATCCTTACTGAAAGAGGAGTGGGATATCGTTTCGTCGACTACAAACGATAGAATTGTTTTTTGACGGATTTTTAATAAAATGCTTGCGTTTTTCTAACACAAGCATTTTATATTTAATGACGAAATAAAAGAAAGAACTGAAAGGAGTATCAAAATGGCTAATCTGACTCGTTGGGATCCCGTAAGGGAAATGGCAGGCATGCGGGACGAGATGGATAGAATCTTCAATGATTTCTTCAGCCGCAGCCCTGTCAGTTATGAAGGTATTGGCACGGTAAGTTTGGATATGATGCAAACGGATGATGACGTGATCGTAAAAGCATCCATTCCGGGCATTAAACCAGAAGATTTGGACATTTCCGTAACCGGAGACCATTTGACCATCCGCGGCGAAACCAAATCCGAAGAAGAGACCGAGAAAGCGGATTATCACCTGCGCGAAATCAAATATGGATCGTTTGCCCGTTCCGTTTTACTGCCCTGTCAGGTGGTTGCCGATAAAGCCAAAGCGGAATTTGAAAACGGAATGTTGAAATTGGTGCTACCCAAGGCGGAGGAGACGAAACCGAAGACAATTACTGTTAAGGCGAAATAAACCTTAAATAGATCGGAAGAGCACACGTCTGAATTCCAGTCACGAGTGGATATCTCGTATG
>CALGUJ010000109.1 GCA_937902055.1 uncultured Pelolinea sp. | reverse complement strand
CCACTTCTTTATTCACGGCTGCGTCGATCACGCCCACCAGGTCGGCGGAAAGCGACTCGAACTCGAAATCCATGCGGCCTTTCAACGGCTCCATGTCGCCGCCGGTCACGTGGGCGCCGTAATCGCGGTAGATCACGCCGCACAGGATGTGCATTGCGGTGTGCGTGCGCATGGTCTTGTAACGCAGGTCCCAATCCACCAGTCCGGTTACTTCACAGTCGATTTCGGGTAGGGCGTCTTCCGCCTCGATGAAATGCAGGATACCATCTGGACCATGCTTGGCGCGCGCCAGCCTGGCTTCTTTTCCGTTGAAGCGCAGCAATCCTTTATCAGGCACCTGCCCGCCGCCACCCGGATAAAAAGCGGTCTGGTCTAAGATGATCGCGTGCGTTTCTTTTTCCACAGCGACCACTTTGGCCTGGAATTCTTTCAGATAGCTGTCGGTTTGATAAAGTAATTTGGTCATTTGGTCAAGATTCCTTATGCGTAATTGTATACGGTTTTGCGCGCTTCGGCAGAAGGAAGACGAAGGGCAGCGCCAGCAAAACGACCAACCCTCCAATGGTGTAAGTCCATTGCCCGCCGATTTGATCGTATAGAAAACCGGTCAGCACACCCACCAGCGCGTTGATCGCGAAAACCATGGCTAGGTAGATCCCGTTCGCCAGCGAGCGATTCTCCGGAAAATTCTCCTGGGCAATGGCCATGCCGATCGGCAGCATCATCATGGAAGCGGTACCCAAAACAGCCAGGCTGGCAATCCGCGCTGCGCCGGCGGTGAAAACAAAGGCCAGCATACCCAGCCCTGAAAAGACCAGCGAGCCGGAAAGCACCGGTTTGTACCCGAAGTGATCATTGGCAAAGCCGCCCAACACCACGCCCAGCACGCCGAAACCTTGCAGGATGCTGATCGAAATGCCGGCGAACCACACCCCCGCGCCATTTTCCAGCAGAAAAACCGGCAGGTAGATCTCGGCTGCTGTGCGCATTAATGCCCTTAACAAAACGATGCACCCCAAGGGGAGCATAACGATCCGCAGTTCTTTGGCTGGGATGGAATGGCTGGGTTTATTATTCACGATCACGTAGGGTTCGTTGCGCATCAGGTAATTTAAGATGAGTGAAATGGCGATGCCGCCGGCCATAAACCATGCCGAAATGTGAAGCGAGCGGGTGGCGACCATGGCGGTCATGATCATGGGCCCGACCATCACGCCCAGCTCGCCGCCGACCATCCAAAAACTCATGCCCTTGCCGACGCTCTTACCTGAATAAGTTCCCACCAAAGCCGGCAGGATGGCGTGCATGGAGGCGGATGAGAAGCCGGCTAACAGGCAGTAAAGCAATGCGATGGGATAACTGGGAGCGGTGCCCAATAAACTCAGAAAGATACCGGTGATTGCCGGACCGATCAGGGCTATCTTGCGTAAATTGACCCGGTCCGCCCAATGGCCGATCACCGGCTGTAAAATGGACACGCCCTGGTATAGAAAAAGGAACAAACTGGCTTCCACTTTTAAAAGCGAGAAGCGTTCGATCAAAGTAGGGATCAGCGGAGCGATAAAGCCGGAATAAGTATCGTGGATGAGATGCGCGCTGGAAACCAGCAGCGCTTTGAGGGTTTGAAATTCCCCATTCGTTTGTGGAATCGACGACTCTGCAGCCGCAGTTGCCGTGATTTCGGAAGTATTTAAAGAGGCCAATTGGATTCCCTGTGATGAACTGGATTTTTGCTGAAGATGGAATTATACTTTCGGGTAGAAATTTGCACAAATCCAGATAGAAATCACCCATTTTTAGTACAAATGTCCGATTGACCGGATTGAGGGATTTCTGATAAAATTTACGGTATCTCTATATTATGTAAAAGGAGGCAAGTGAATATGATTCTCGAAAAGACTCTCGATGGTCAAACTTTTGGCGAGCCTCCTGCATTTAATTAATCGGGTATTCCATTAACGATTAACCGCAGGAGGGCCAAAGCCCCTGCGGTTTTTTTATTCTCTTCATTTCCCGTTTTTTTTACGAATTCCATCGCAGGGGTCGAAACAGGCGCCGGTGCGCGCCAGGTTGGGTGAGAATTTGCGATGGATCGCTTTCTCACAGGAATCATGAACAGATAATGGAGTTCAAGATGTTTTCAAAGTTCCAGGCAACATACAGCAAATTCGGAAAGAAGTTTTGGCTGTTGATGTTCGCTTCATTTATCGATATGTTGGGCGGGGCGTTGATCTTCCCGTTCTTTTCGTTATATATGACCCGCAAGTTCGACGTGGGTATGACTCAGGTCGGTACCATGTTCCTGGTGTGGGCGCTGACTTCAGGCGTGATCGGCAATATTATGGGCGGAGCGATGGCGGATAAATTCGGCCGCAAGACCAACATGATCTTCGGCTTGATTGCTAGCGCGACCTCGGCTTTGTTGATGGTGGTGATCAAGGATATTGTGGTTTTTTACATTGCCACCGCCATTGTCGGGATCTTTGAGGACATTGCCGGCCCTGCCCGTCAGGCTATGATCGCCGACCTGGTGCCCGATGAGCTGCGCGGTGACGCCTACGGAATATTCCGTATCGTGTTCAACTTGTCAGCCACCATCGGCCCGGCCATCGGCGGGATTATGGCCTCGCGTTCCTTCGAAACCTTGTTTTTCGCGGATGTGGCCATCAGTCTGGCAGTTGCGGTGTTCGTGTTCTTCTTCCTGCCGGAAACGCGGCCGCAAGGTGCGCATGCCGAGAAACATCCGGAAGAGACTTTCCGGCAGACCATGCAAGGGTATGGGCAGGTGCTGCGCGACAAGGTGTTTGTGGCTTTCATTCTGGTTTCAATCTTGTCTACTTTGATGTACTTTAACATGAACAGCTCGCTCTCGGTGTACATGGTCAATCATCGCGGCTTTAGTTCGGAGCAATTCGGTTATATTCTGAGCCTGAACGCCATCATGGTGGTGGTACTGCAAATGTCTTTCACGCGGTTGATCGCCAAGTGGAAACCGATGGTGGCTATCGCGCTGGGCAACGTCTTGTACGTGATTGGCTTTACCATGTTCGGATTTGTGAATACCTACGCCATGTGCCTGGTGGCGATGGTGATCATCACCATTGGAGAGATGATTTACGCCCCCAAAGAACAGGCGATCGTGGCGGATTTCGCGCCGGAACACATGCGCGGCCGCTATATGGCCATCCGCTCATTCGCCTGGATCATCCCGGTGGCTGTCGGGCCGTTGGGCGCGGGGCTGATCATGGATAATATGGACCCACGTATCCTGTGGTATGTGGCAGGCTTCATTGGATCGCTTTCCGTGGTTGGTTTTCTGCTGCTCCAGGCGCGCGCCGGGCAAGTTATCGAGGCGAGGCAAAAAATTAGTTCGTTGGAAAACCGAACGATTTTGCCTGAAGCTGAAGGCACAGCCCTGCTGTCCGAATAAGTCATATCAGTGATAATAAAAAGCCGCCCATCTGGACGGCTTTTTGGTTTTTTTTGCTGATCGAGATTATTTCTTCATTAGTAGAAGAATCGCAACAGCCATCACCGCCAAACCAACTATCCGCCGG
>CALGUJ010000108.1 GCA_937902055.1 uncultured Pelolinea sp. | reverse complement strand
AGGCAGGGCTGCATATCCCCGCCCAGTCCGGCTCGCGAACCCGTATTTTCAGGGAAGTGTTCGCCGACATCGGCGATGAGCAATCCATCGAACAATCCCTTTCCACGTTCTCCGGTCACGTCACCAACATCGTGCGCATCCTGCAGAAGGCCGACGCGCGCTCGCTGGTGATTTTCGACGAACTGGGTGCGGGTACCGATCCGCAGGAAGGGTCGGCATTGGCACGCGCCATCCTGGCCTACCTGCTGCGCCGCAATACCCCTGCGTTGATCGCCACACATTACCCGGAACTAAAGGCCTACGCTCACAACACGCCCAGCGCTTTGAACGCCAGCGTGGAATTCGACCTGCAATCGCTTAAGCCGACCTACCGCCTGATCATGGGCCTTCCCGGCCGTTCCAACGCGCTGGCCATCGCCGCGCGCCTGGGCATCCGCGACGAGATCATCCAGGACGCGCGCGAGATGATCGACCCAGGCAACCTGCGCACGGAGGACCTGCTGGACGAAATTCATCGCCAGTTGGAGCAAACCCGCCGCGAGCATGCCGAGGCAGAAAATCTGAAGAGCGAACTGGAAACGCAACGCCGGGAAATGGCGGAAAAATTGCAGAATATCGAAAATGAAAGGTTGGTAGTGCTGGAAGAAGCCCGCCGGCAATCATTGCGCGAACTGGAAGAGTTGCGCGCCGAAATGGAAACCATCCGGAAGGATGCCCGCGCAACCGCCGGAGATGTTAAAGAGAAGAAAAATCTGGTAAAAAAAATCACCGGCCTGGAAGAAAAAGCCTCTGAACCGCTGGATAAAAAGGAGTATGGATCGCCATCCGTGCCGCGCCCGCTGCGCGTGGGCGACCGCGTGCACCTGCGTAACCTGAAAACGGACGGGGAAGTGCTGGATATCGGTGAAGATACCGTGGAAGTCCAGATCGGCAAGATGCGCGTCAAAGTGGATTTGCGTAACATCGAACGCTCCGGAAAAGGAGCCGGATCCTCAAAAACAAAGTCTGCCCGCCAGGAACCACAACCGGCTGAATCGTCGAGTTCAATATCCCTGCAGCCCTCGCCGGGCATGGAGCTGCATTTGCGCGGCTTGCGGGGTGATGAAGCCCTGGAGCAGCTGGATCGATATCTCGACAGCGCCTACGCTTCCGGGCTGCCTTTTGCGCGCATCGTGCACGGCAAAGGCACCGGCGCGTTGCGGCAATTGGTGCGCCAGGCCTTGGGCGCATCGCCGCTGGTTGCCCGTTGGGAAAACGCCATGGATAACGAGGGTGGAGAGGGCGTGACCATCGTGCATTTCACGAATTAATAAGACAAAGATCGATAGTGGCTGACCTCTAGTCACTATCGATCTTCTTGCACGGTTCCCTAAACGTGCTGCAGTGTCCGATGAATGAAATAAAAGCTTCTACCGAACCATTGAATATATTACTCTATTTTAAGGAATAAATCAACGTATGAAATGGCAAATGCCATGCCTTCCGTAATATTGAGATGATTTCTTTCTTCATCGGTTGGGTATAGCTGCTTCCAGGGTGCATACCTGCCCGGACATGCAAATAGAGCCGCGCTCGGTGGTCAACTATCAAACCGCGGATTCAGAGGATCAGCGATTCACATCAAGGATAACCTCGCTCAGACCATAGTCGCGCATATAATTACGAAAAAATCCCCCTTTGCAAAAAACCGGGATGGATAAAAAATTATGTGACCTGAACCAGCCTGTTTTTGGTTTCAGGAAAAATTCAAAGTAGGAATCAGGAGGAAAACATGCAAACGAAAATCGGTCATTTACAGGTGAATGTCGACCCCAAAAATCAGGCTTTCTATAAAGCTTTGTTTGATTTTCTGGGCTGGTCGCTGTTGTATCAGGACGAAAATATGCTGGGTGTGGGTGACGAGCACGGCTGCGGCTTATGGTTCGTTCCGGGCTTGAAGCAGGTGAATAATGACTACGATGGCATCGGCACCAATCACATCGCCATCGCCGCCGGCAGCCAGCAGGAAGTCGACCAAACCGCGGCCTATCTGAAGGACCAGGGTGTCCCGGCCTTGTTCGAAACTCCGCGCCACCGCCCCGAGTTCAGCGGCAGTGCGGACGAAACTTATTATCAGGTCATGTTTGCTTCGCCCGATAATTTGCTGTTCGAAGTGGTCTATACCGGGCCGGTTTCGAAATAAAAGGGCAGTCAAGCATGGATGTCTATCAGGCGATTGCCTATCGCAAGACCATCCGGGATTTTTCCCAACAAGAAATTCCTGTCGGGATCATCCAAAAGATCCTCTCGGCAGGCTTGCAGGCGCCTTCCAACGACCACCTGCGCCAATGGGAATTTATTCTGGTGCAGGACAGGGTTCAGCGGGAGTTGCTGGTAAGCAAAATTCGCCATCCGAAAGATCGCAAGGCCGCCACGGCGGTGGTGAACCGCTGGGGGCTGACCATCCCCTCCCAGCGCAATGTTTATATCGAAGCCATCCCGAAACAATCGCAAATGCTGCTGGATGCTGCGGCCCTGGTCATTCCCTGCTTCCATGCACCCGGCGATCTGCTGCACCCCGATTCACTCTCGGCGCTGAACAGCTTTGCTTCGATCTGGTGCTGTATTGAGAACATCCTCATCGCGGCCGCTGCCGAGGGTATTTTCGGTGTGACGCGCATTCCCTTCGAACCCGAACGCAAACACGTCCGCAGGATTCTCAAGCTGCCGGACGGGTATGAATTTCCCTGCTACCTGGCGTTGGGCTATCCGGCTGAAAACGCGCAAAGGCTTGAACAGTACCCGTTTTCGGTCGCAGAAAAAATCCATCTCGACCGCTGGTGATCGAAACGAATTCTGGCTTTGTGACGGTTTTATGAAATAAAGAATAAGCGGGGCGCAAAGCAGCCCCGCTTGAAATTTTCAACCTTCGGAGTACCCGCACAGCGCAATGGCTTGTGGTCCGGTATGCACGCCCAGGATGGGGGACACGATGGTGATGAACAATTCTGCAGGGTTGTAAATCTCTGTAACCTTTTGGGCGAGCGCTTTGGCTTCTTCCAGCGCATTATTGTGCAGAACGGCGATGTGCAGGGGTGCCTGGATATTCACGTTTTTAAAGAATTCGCGCTGCAGCCCTTCGATCGCTGATTTGCGGGAACGTGCCGGCAGGCTCACGCCTACTGTTCCGTTTTCCCGCTTGACGTACACCAGCGGTTTGATGGAAATCACCGATTCGACCAGGCGGATGGCGTCCCCAATCCGCCCGCCTTTAGAAAGATATTCCAGCGTGTTGAGAGAGACGAAATATACCATTTTTTCGCGCACTCTTTCCGCTGCGGCGATCATGTCCGCCAGCACTCCGCCTTTCTCGCGGGCGCGCGCCGCGGCGATCACCTGCCAGCCCAGACCCATGGAATTGCTGCAGCTATCGATGATGTGCACCGGGATTTTCACCAGTTT
>CALGUJ010000107.1 GCA_937902055.1 uncultured Pelolinea sp. | reverse complement strand
GCGCCGCGCGATTCCGGTTTGTTCAGCACAAATTCGGGGCGCGGGCTGCCATCGGCCGCGTAGCGCCAATCGGCGAACAGGTTGGCCGCCAGGTCGGCTTTGTCGGTAACTTTCAGAAAGCGCGCCGGGATGATCTGGTCGGTGTCGATGTCGTTGAGCGGCAGCGCCACGACGCGGGAATTCAGTTTGGTTAAAGGCTGCATCGTTTCTTCTCCTTAATCATCCAATAAGGTACGCACATCCGTCACCACGCCGGTTACGGCCGCGGCAGCCGCTGTCCAGGGGCTGGCTAACAGCGTACGCCCACCCTTGCCCTGGCGGCCTTCGAAGTTACGGTTGCTGGTGCTGACAGCGTACTGGCCGGGCTCGATCTGGTCGCCGTTCATGGCAATGCACATGCTGCAGCCGGCCTCGCGCCATTCGGCGCCCGCTTCCAGAAAGACCTTGTCCAATCCTTCCGCCTCCGCCTGGCGCTTGATGGGCTGCGAACCGGGCACCACCAGCACGCGCACACCTTTGGCAACCTTGCGGCCGCGAAATACCTGAGCCGCCTGGCGCAGGTCGGTCATGCGCGAGTTGGTGCAACTGCCTATGAAAACCACATCCACTGCATGCCCGAGCAGGGGCGCGCCCGGCTGCAGATCCATGTAAGCAAGGGCTTTCTCCAGGCCGGCTTTCTGGCTTTCGTCGCTGCAATCCGAAGGGAAGGGAATTCTGGAAGTAATAGGCATGCCCATGCCGGGGTTGGTACCGTAGGTGATCATGGGTTCCAAATCAGAAATATCCAGGGTGACCACGCGGTCGTAGCTTGCGCCGGGGTCGCTGGGGAGCTGCTTCCATTTTTCCAAAGCTGCATCCCATTCCGTGCCTTTGGGAGCAAGGGGACAATCCGCCAGGTAGTCAAACGTGGTTTCGTCCGGCGCGATCAGCCCGGCGCGCGCGCCGGCCTCGATGGACATATTGCAGACGGTCATGCGCTCGTCCATGTTGAGCGCGCGGATGGCCTCGCCGCAATATTCCAGCACGTAACCCACCCCGCCGGCGACACCGATTTTGGCGATGAGAGCCAGGATGATATCCTTGGCGGAAACACCCTTGCCGGGTTTACCCACCACTTCAACCTTGCAGGTTTTGGGTGGCCGCTGCAGCAGGCATTGGGTGGCCAGCACATGCTCGACCTCGCTGGTGCCGATGCCGAAGGCCAGCGCGCCGAACGCGCCGTGGGTGGAGGTGTGGCTGTCACCGCATACCATGGTCATGCCGGGCTGGGTGAGGCCCAATTCCGGCCCGATCACGTGCACGATGCCGTTGCGCTCGCTGGCAGGTCCATAGCATTGGATGCCGAACTCTTTGGTGTTGGTTTCCAATTGGGCGATCTGTTTTTGCGAAAGCGCATCCGCCAGGGCCAGTCGCCCGGCCAGCGTGCCATCCGGAGAAGGTAAGGTGGGCAGGGCATGGTCAACCGTGGCCGTGGTGCGGTCCGGGCGGCGCACTTGCAGTCCACGCTGGCGCAGGCCGGTGAAAGCCTGGGGAGAGGTGACCTCGTGGATAAGCTGCCGGTCGATGTAGAGCAGCGCGGGCGAATCCGGCTGCTGGGCGACCAGGTGCTCATCCCATATTTTTTGAACGATGTTCTTCGGTTGGCTCATTGATTATTCCATTTCATAACTTTTTAGGCTTGCCCTACCGACAGGACGGCCGGGGTTTCCGCCGGGCCGTATTTGCCGGTGGCGACCAACAGCTTGTTAAGGGCTGAAAGGTATGCCTTGGTAGCGGCCACGATGATGTCGGTGTCGGCGCCGTAGCCGCCAAAGGTGGCAAGGCGTTCGCTTTCCCGCTGGGCATCTTTGGCCGTGGGCAAATGCGCGGCTGCAATGCGCACCGTGACCTCGCCCTGGGCGTCAATACCTTCGGTGATGGCATGGATGACAAATTCCACCAACGTGCTAGGTTCCTGCACGATGGCGTCGATGGCTTTAAAAGCCGCATCCACCGGGCCGGTGCCGATGGCGGCATAAATGTGCTTGCCGCCGTCCGGGCCGACCAGGCGCACGGTAGCGGTCGGAAGGCCCATGGTGCCGCAGGCCACTTGCAGGCCGTCCAGCGTGAAGATGATCTTGGGTTGGTAGATCTCGTCGGAGATCAGGGCTTCGATATCCGCGTCGGTGATGGTTTTCTTCTTGTCGGCCAGCACTTTGAAACGTTCGAAGACCTTATTTAACGCATCTTCGTCCAGGGTGTAGCCCATCGAAACCAGGCGCTCTTTGAGGGCATGCCGTCCGGAGTGCTTGCCCAGCACCAGCTTGGATTGCGTTACGCCAACGGTCTCCGGGCGCATGATCTCGTAGGTCAGGTTGTTTTTCAACATGCCATCCTGATGGATGCCAGCCTCGTGGGCGAAAGCATTAGCTCCGACGATGGCCTTGTTGGGCTGCACGCTCATGCTGGTGTAATTGCTGACCAACTTGCTGACACGCGTCAACTGGGTGGTATCGATATGGGTTGTCAAATCCAAGAGTTGACGGCGGGCGAAAAGCGACATGACCACTTCTTCCAAAGCGGTGTTGCCGGCGCGTTCGCCGATGCCATTGATGGTCACTTCCGCCTGGCGGGCACCGGCACGCAAGCCGGCCAGGGTGTTGGCGGTGGCCAGCCCCAGGTCGTTGTGGCAGTGCACGGAGACCACGCAATTCTCGATGCCGGGGGTATTTTTAATGATGCCGGCGATCAATGTACCGAATTCATCCGGCATGGTGTAACCCACCGTGTCGGGAATGTTGAGCGTGGTTGCGCCGGCTTTGATAGCTACTTCCAGCACCTGGTAGAGGAACTCAGGGTCGCTGCGCCCGGCGTCTTCCGGGCTGTATTCCACATCATCACACAGGCTGCGCGCATAAGAGACCATGCTCTTCACTTTTTCCAGCACCTGGGCGCGTTCCATTTTGAGCTTGTATTGCATGTGAATATCGGACGTAGCGATGAAAGTGTGGATACGCGGATGAGCCGCTTCGCGCACGGCTTCCCAGGCTTTGTCGATATCGCCCTGGGTGGTGCGCGCCAGGCCGCAGATGATCGGCACTGGCGTTCCGTCGGAGGCATTGCCGACTTCAATGGCAATACGCCGCACCGCTTCCAGGTCATCCGGCGAAGCCGCCGGAAAACCGGCTTCAATGACATCCACGCCCATGCGCGCCAATGCGCGCGCAACCTCCAGTTTTTCAACCGCGGTCATGGTCGCGCCGGGCGATTGCTCGCCATCGCGCAGGGTGGTGTCGAAAATTCGTACGATATTACTTTCCATCTTCCTTACCCCAATTTTCCGGGCGCAGCGAGCGCACTGTGGCGCCGGTCGCCCACATTTCCGATTCACGCATTTCGGATAATTCGGTATTCAGTTTTTGTTTGTAATCCGGCGCGCTGTTGGCTTTGATCGTTACACGGGTTTCTTCGCCGCTGACCACGCTTTGGTAGAGTTTTTCAAAAACCGGCAGCGTGGCTTTCTTGAATTCATGGCGCCAATCCAGCGCGCCGCGCTGGGCGGTGGTGGAGCAGTTGGCATACATCCAGTCCATGCCATTCTGGCTGACCAGGCGGATGAGGCTTTGGGTCAGTTCCTCGACTGTCTCATTGAAGGCTTCGCTGGGCGAGTGGCCATGCGCGCGCAAGGTGTCGTATTGGGCTTCCATGATGCCATCCAACGCACCCATCAATACGCCGCGTTCACCGGTCAAGTCGCTGAAAACTTCGTTCTGGAAAGTGGTTGGGAAAAGGTAGCCGGAGCCGACTGCAATACCCAACGCCAGTGTGCGTTCCGTCGCGCGGCCGGTATAGTCCTGATAAACCGCGTAGCTGCTGTTGATGCCGCTGCCATCCAGGAAGTTGGCGCGCACGCTCGTGCCGGAGCCTTTGGGGGCAACCAGGATCACATCCACAAAATCGGGAGCCACCACGCCGGTCTGATCGGAATAAACAATTCCAAAACCGTGCGAGAAATAAAGCGCGTCACCGGGTTTGAGGCAGGGTTTGATTGCGGGCCAGGTCATTTTCTGCCCGGCATCCGAAACCAGGAACTGGATGATCGTGGCACGTTTGGCGGCTTCTTCCAGGGAGAAGAGCGTCTTGCCCGGCACCCAACCGTCTTTTATTGCTTTATCCCACGAGCGGGAATTCTCGCGTTGACCGACGATCACGTTGATGCCGTTATCGCGCATATTCAAGGATTGAGCCGGTCCCTGTACGCCATAACCCAGCACAGCCACGATCTCATCCTTCAAAACTTCCTGAGCGCGGGAAAGGGGGAATTCCTCCCGAGTGACGACATTTTCTTCTACACCACCAAAATTAATTTTTGCCATAATGCTTTCTCCTTTGAAATGAATCCGAATAATTTATTTTTTTAAGAAACCATCTTGTATTCGATGGGTAACTTCACGCCTTGATTCTCGTAAGTTTTGTTGAGCAGCCGGGGAATGCCGCGTTCCATGGCGATGATGCCGGTGCGCACCAACTCGATGATGCCGTAGGGCTGCAGCACTTCCACCAGCCCGTCGATCTTTTCCTTGTCACCGGTGATCTCAATGATGAGCGAATCGTTGGCCACGTCCACCACGCGCGCGCGGAAAACCTCGACCAGTTGCAGGATGGCGGAACGGGTTTCAGGCGGCGCGCTGACCTTGATCATGGCCAGGTCGCGGCTGACACAGGGCTCATGGGTGAGATCCTCCACCTGGATGACGTTGATCAGTTTGTGCATGTAGGGGATGATGCGTTCGACCTCGGTCTTATCGCTATCCACCACGATGGTGATGCGCGAGATGCCCGCCTGGTGGGTATGGCTGACGGTAAGCGATTCGATATTGAAAAGCCGCCTGCGGAATACCGACACCACCCGATTCAGCACACCCGGTTTGTCTTCGACTAAAGCTACAAATGTATGTCGCATGATTACTCCTCTTTCCTTTGGCAAATGAGATAATTGCTCATTTTCCTTGCGCCTGCGGCACAGGGCGGCGGATCATCTTGTCGATGGCCGCGCCGCTGGGCACCATCGGGTAAACACTGTCCTCTTTTTCAACATGGAAATCAAGTAAAACGGTGCCGGGCGTTTCTCTGGCCTGGCGGATGGCGCTCACCACGTCCTCCCGACGGGTGATGCGTATGCCGGTCAACCCATGCGCTTCGGCGATCTTGACGAAATCCGGGCCGACCATGGGCGTGGCGGAGTAACGCTTGTCGTAGAAAAATTCCTGCCACTGGCGCACCATGCCCAGATAACCGTTGTTCAGAATGGCGATATTGATCTTCATCTTTTCCTGCGCCAGAGTGGAAAGCTCCGCCTGTGTCATCTGGAAACCGCCGTCGCCGGCGATCGCCCACACCTCTTCTGCAGGGCGGGCGAACTTGACGCCGATGGCCGCCGGCAGGCCGAAACCCATGGTGCCCAATCCGCCGGAGGTGAAGTAGGTGAGCGGTTTTTCGTGGCGGTAGTACTGGGCAGCCCACATCTGGTTCTGGCCGACGTCCGAGACGACCAGGGCCTCGCCTTTGGTTTCGCGCCACAAGTCGTTGATCACGTGCGCGGCGTACAGGTGGCCGTTATCGGGCAGGTTCTGAATGTCGCGCACGGCGCTGTCGCCCTTCCAGGATTGGATGGTATCCAGCCACTCTTCATGCCGCGTGGGCTTCAGGGCGGGCAGCAATTTCTGAAGTGTCTCTTTCAAATCGCCCACCAGCGCGATATCCACGGGGACATTCTTGTTGATCTCGGAAGGATCGATGTCGATGTGGATCTTGCGCGCTTTGGGCGCGAACTGCTTCAGGTTGCCGGTTACTCGGTCGTCAAAGCGCATACCGAAAGCCAGCACCAGGTCGGCTTCCTGGATGGTCTGGTTGACCCAGGCTTCGCCGTGCATGCCGGGCATGCCCAGCGAGAGCGGGTGCGACCCGGGGAAGGCGCCGATGCCCAACAGGGTGCAGGCTACCGGCGTTTGGGTGCGCTCGGCGAATTCCAGCACCTCCGGCATGGCGCCGCTGATAAGGATGCCGTGACCGGCCAGGATGACCGGACGCCTGGCAGACTGGATCAATTCCACGGCAGCTTGCAGGTCAGCCGGTAGGGGGCTGAGGTCAGGGCGGTAGCCGGGGATCTGCACCGGGCTGTCGTCGTATTCCCAATCGATCTCGGCCATCTGGGCGTCCTTGGAAATATCCACCAACACCGGGCCGGGGCGGCCGGAAGCGGCGATGAAGAAGGCCTCTTTAATGGCAGGGGCAATCTCGTGCGGATCGGTGATCAGGTAATTGTGCTTGGTGATCGGCAGGGTGATGCCAGTCACGTCCGTTTCCTGAAAAGCATCGTAGCCGATCAGCGGGCTGACGACCTGGCCGGTGATGAACACGACGGGAACCGAATCCATTTGCGCATTGGTGATGCCCGTGATCAGGTTGGTGGCGCCGGGCCCGGAGGTAGCCAGAGCCACGCCCACCTCACCGGAAGCGCGGGCGTAGCCATCCGCCATGTGGGCGGCGCCCTGCTCGTGGCGGGTCAGCACGTGATGTACCGGGCTTTCCACCAGGGCATCATATATCGGCAGGGTGGTGCCCCCGGGATATCCAAAAACCACCTTCACTTTCTGGTATTCCAAACATCTCCAAAAAATCTCTGCTCCGGTAACTTTCATTTCGCTTCTTCTGCTCCTTATGAGTAGGGTTTTTTGTAAATCGATTAATAACGCAACACGGCACCGGTATCGGCGCTGGTGACCATGCTGGAATAGCGCCGCAGCCAGCGGCTTTGCACGCGCGGCTCGAACTTCGGCAGGGCGGCCAGGCGCGCTTGGATAACCTCGTCGCTCAAGTGCACGTTCAGGCTGCGCGCATCGATATCGATATCGATCATGTCGCCTAACTCCAGCGCGGCAATGGGTCCGCGGGCGGCTGCTTCAGGCGCTACGTGGCCGATGCAAGCGCCGCGCGTTCCGCCGGAAAAGCGCCCGTCGGTGATGAGCGCCACCTTGTCGCCCAGACCCATGCCCATGATGACGCTGGTGGGGCTGAGCATCTCCACCATGCCCGGCCCGCCCTGCGGACCTTCGTAGCGGATCACCACTACTTCTCCTTCCCTCACCTCGCCGGCCAGGATTCCGCGCATGGCATCTTCCTGCGATTCAAAAATGCGCGCCGGGCCGGAGAATTTACGCATGGCTTCACTGACGCCGCCGGCTTTGATGACCGCGCCTTTGGGCGCCAGATTGCCAAACAGGATGGCCAGGCCGCCGCGGGCGGAGTGGGCCTGCTCGTAGGGATGGATGACATCGGGATCTTTTATGGACGCGTCAGCAATGTACGAGCCGAAGGGCCGGCCGGTGACCGTCATGCGGTCGAGATGCAGACCGACGCCATGCGCCTGCAGTTCGGCCATGATGGCCGGAATGCCGCCGGCGCGGTGCACGTCCTGGATATGCCAGTGCCCGGAGGGGCTGACTTTGCAAAGATGGGGGACGCGATCGGCGATGGCGCTGATACGCGCCAGAGAATAATCGAGTCCGGCTTCGCTGGCCAGCGCCAGGCCGTGCAGGACCGTATTGGTCGAGCCGCCCATGGCCATGTCCAAAGCGTAGGCATCGTCCATGGCCTCGGCCGTGATGATCTGGCTCGGGGTGATGTTGCGCTCCACCAGCTCAAGAATCAGAGCGCCAGCGCGTTCGGCCATGGCATTGCGCTCGTCGCTTTTCGCCAGGGCGGTGCCGTTGAAAGGCAGTCCCATGCCCAGCGCTTCCGTCAGGCAATTCATGCTGTTGGCAGTGAACATGCCCGAGCAGGATCCGCAGGAGGGGCAGGCATTATCCTCCAGCATCTTTAGTTGGGCATCGTCAATTTTTCCAGTCTGGTAAGCGCCTACTCCCTCAAAAACCGAAATCAGGTCGATGTCCCTGCCATCCGGCGTGCGGCCGGCGGCCATGGGGCCTCCGGAAATAAAAATTGCCGGGATGTTCAGGCGGACAGCCGCCATCAACATTCCCGGCACGATTTTGTCGCAGTTGGGCATACACACCATCCCGTCGAACTGGTGGGCTTCCATCATAGTCTCCACGCAGTCGGCGATCAACTCGCGCGACGGCAGTGAGAATTTCATGCCCTGGTGCCCCATGGAGATGCCGTCATCCACAGCGATGGTGTTGAATTCGAACGGCACGCCACCCGCCGCCCTTACCGCCTGCTTGACGTGTTTGGCGAAATCCTGCAGGTGCACGTGACCCGGAACGATATCCGTGTAGGAGTTGACCACCGCAATGAATGGTTTGTGCATATCCTCTTCGCTAACGCCTACCGCTCGCAGCAGAGCGCGGTGGGGTGCACGTTCGAATCCTGTTTTTACTTTATCTGAGCGCATTGTTTTTCTCTCCGTGTTGGTTTTTGGTAAAAAAAAGACCACCCGTTTCGTTGGGTGGTCTTGGTTTACGTTTGCCAATCGCTTTTTCAGGTTTTTGCAGTACTACCTTACCTTTTCCATCCCAACCGAAAACTGGTTCTCGATAAGTACGAGGACCAGAAGAATAATGACGATAAGGGATAGAGCGAGTTCAGCTAACATTGTTTCAATCTCTAAAAAGTACCCTGCGTTTCCTTCCACGGACCGGTTCATCCGGCCGACAGTATGTATTTCGGCGGTAAGTCATATGACTTTCTTCACGCCCGAAATAATTGCCCTTTTATACCAACCTATCGGGATTAAGTCAAGGAATTTGATGGTATTTGCGGGATCAATTGCATATTACACATAGAGCGGTCGAATAAGTCCACCCATTACGATTTCTGCGTATGGTTTTGGAACCATCCGGCAATTTGCTGCAAAGATAATTCTGACCGGGCACAAGCCATGCTGAAACCCACTATCTCTTCGTTGTTTGCCACGAACCGATTACCGTTGATTTGCAGGAATAAAGCCGTCGAGACAAGGGCTGTCCGTTTATTGGCATCCACAAAAGGGTGATTGCGCACCAGGGAATCCATCAAGGCAGCCGCCTTCAGAAAAACATCACCGTAAAGGTCATTTTCGTCAAAGGTCGACTGCGGCCTACCCAGAGCGGAAAGCAACATGCCAAGGTCGCGCAGCCCACGACCACCACCGGTTTCAGCCACAAGGCGGCTGTGAATAAATAAAACCTGTTCTGGGGTTAGGTAGTGGATCAAAGGTCAACCAGGCTTTATTTCGCCAACTCATCCAGAGCCGGTTTATATTTTTCAATAAAATCATTCACCTGATGGACGAAGTCCTCATCGAGACCCCTCATCGTCTGGTCTTTTTTCAGGGGTGAAACAATCAAACGACGCCGTTTTGGGTCCAATTCAAGATTTACGCTCTCTCCATTTTTAACACCCAGGCTATCCAGCATTTCCCTGGGAAGAGAAAGCACCACGCTGTTACCCGTTTTAAATAGACGTTTAATCATATCTTCTCCTGTACTTACCATGTAAGTACATATAGAATTATATCATTCACTATTTATCAACGAACTGATTAACCCGGTTGCTATCAAAAAAAACATTGCCCGGTCTTCATACATTGCGCACAAGAGTTCGCAGCATATTTTTAATGATCTTTAATGCAAAGCGAATGTAGTTTACAATGGTGAAAGTTCGGAGTAATAATGAATGATTACCATTGAAAAGCTGAAAGAACTGGAAAAAGAAAACCTGACGTCCATCGCCCCTAAACTGGAACTGCAGGACATCGCTTTATTATTCAATCTGCTTTCAGAAAAGGATGACAATCTCCGATACAAAA
>CALGUJ010000106.1 GCA_937902055.1 uncultured Pelolinea sp. | reverse complement strand
TCCCAGTTGCGGTAACCGGCGACGTTACGCGCGTGCGCCAGATCATTGCCAACCTATTGAGCAATGCGGTGAAATTCACCGAAACCGGCGAAGTGGAGGTATCCGTTGTCCGCGATGGCAATTCCGGCGATCCGGTTGACCTGCTGTTTTCCGTGCGCGATACCGGCATTGGCATTCCGCCGGATCAAACCGAGCGTATGTTCAATCTTTTCTCGCAAGTTGACGCATCCACCACGCGCCGCTTCGGCGGGACTGGTTTGGGGCTTTCCATATGCAAACGCCTGGTTGACCTAATGGGCGGCAGAATCTGGTTCGAAAGCAGCGGAATCGCGGGAAAAGGGACCACTTTCCATTTCAGGTTGGCTTTCGGTATTCCGAAAGAACCTATCAAATCCGCCGGACCCGCCCCGAAACTGCTCTTGCGGGGAAAAACAGCCTTGATCGTGGATGATAACGCCACCAACCGGTTGATCATGGAGCGTATGACCGCCTCGTGGGGCATGAAAGCGATCATCTGCTCTTCCGGGAAAGAAACTCTGCAAAAGATGGCTGAAAATCCGACAGTGGATGTGGTTCTTTTGGACGTGCAAATGCCGGAGATGGACGGCCCCACCCTGGCAGGCGAGCTGCTGCGCCGATCCGGAAAACACTACCCCACCGTTGTGCTGAGTTCTCTGGGAACGCGGGCTGAAATGCCCGAAGGCATTAATGCCACTTATCTGCACAAACCGATCAAACCCTCGAGTCTTTATGAAGCCATGTGCGCCGTTCTCAGCGAGGCAGAGGAAGACGATAAATCGCAGCAGGATATCGGCGAGACATTCGACAGGCAAATGGGGATCAGGCACCCGCTGCGCATTCTATTGGCGGAGGATCATCCGGTCAACCAGAAAGTGGTCGCGCTGATGCTCGAGCGGTTGGGCTACCGCGCAGACGTGGCTGGCAACGGGTTGGAGGTGCTGGAGGCTTTCCGCCGGCAGTGTTACGATGTGGTTCTCATGGATATTCAAATGCCTGAAATGAACGGCGTTCAGGCAACCGAGAAGTTGCGTGAAACGCTTGCCGAATGCGTGCAGCCGCGCATCATCGCCCTGACCGCCAACGCGGTTGGCGGAGAACGCGAAGAATACTTGCATGCCGGCCTGGATGATTACCTGAGCAAACCGGTTAACGTGCTGCAATTGCGCGAGGCTTTGGAAAAATGCATGCCGCTGGAGATCAACGAGAGCGGGGAAGCGGAGAAGGGAGCCAACCCGCAAATGAAACGAAAATCCGAACCGGCCAACTCGATCGATCCGGCCAAGTTAAAGGAATATTTTCCGTATGAGGGTGAAGATGTCCGCCTGATCATCGAACTGGCGCATGAGTTCTTTACGGATACGGAGAGACGGCTGGCAGCGATGGATACATTCCTGAAAGAAGCCAATGCTGCCGATTTTGGGGAGAACGCCCACGCCATAAAAGGCGCCAGCCTGACCTTTGGCGCAAGCGCTTTTTCGGAACTCTGCAAGGAAATGGAAGTGATGGGTAAAGCGGGCGATTTGGATGACGCGAGTGATAAACTGGAACAGGCGCGGCGCGAGTTCATTCGTGTCCGCTGCGACCTTGATATGATACTCAATAAGATGCTTCCATGAACTGGATAAAAAGATGAGTACAAATTACCTCGATTTCCTGGTTCAAGATTTGCAAGAAATCCATCGAAAAATGGATGGATTGCTTGCATCCAAAATGGCTCCGGAAAAAGCTGCGGCTTTGTCACAAGCCGCCCATCGATTGGCAGGCGCTGCGTTAAGCGCCGGTTTCAACGAAATCGGCCAGGCCGCGCGAGCGCTGGAAAACGAGATCAGGGTGAATGCGGACTCACCGGACTTTGAACGCATCCACATACGAATCGCCGTGGTGGAAAACGCATTTGAAATGCAGCGAACCATCCCAAGCGATGCAAGGCAATTTCAATTGACCTTTCATACCAAAGAAAAAAATCCCGATCAACTGATCCATATCGTGGACGACGATCTCAATCAGGCGGGGAATTTGGCCGATCAAATCAGCCGATTTGGTTATCAAGTCAACGTTTTTTCGCGCTTATCGGATTTGCGCACTGAGCTTAAAAAGACCGTCCCCACAGCCATATTAATGGATATCGTTTTCCCGGAAGGGGAATTGGCCGGAATCGAGGAGATCCGCAGTTTGCGGGAGGAATTCGGCGACAGCCTGCCGGTATTTTTTATTTCCGTTCGCACCGATACCATCGCGCGCATCCAGGCCATCCGCGCCGGAGGAAAAGGGTATTTCACCAAACCGGTCGACATTGACGCATTGATGGACGAGATCAACAACCTGGACGTGCAAATCGATCCCCAGCCCTACCGAGCTTTGATCGTGGACGATTCCGAAATCCAGGCCAAAACCAACGCCATGCATTTGCGCAAATTCGGTATCGAAACCAGCATCCTCGCCAAAGCGGAAGCCGTGCTGGATGAATTGGAAAACTTCCGCCCTGATATCATCCTGCTGGATCTCTACATGCCGGATTTCAGCGGGCTTGAGCTGGCGCAAATGATCCGTCAAATTAAAACATACGTCGGTCTGCCAATTGTGTTCCTGTCGGCGGAAGCTGACCGGGAAAAGCAATTGAATGCCGTCGGTATGGGCGGGGATGACTTCCTGACCAAGCCGATCAAGCCTGACCTGTTGATCGCTGCTGTGACATCGCGCATCGAACGGTACCGTAAGCTGCAAACGTTGATGCTGCGGGATGGGTTGACCGGGTTGCTGAATCACACCACCATTCGGGAAACCCTGGCGCAGGAAATCAACCGCGCCGGTCGCAACGACCAGCCGTTGGCGGTTGCCATGCTGGATATCGACCAATTCAAGGACGTCAACGACACCTACGGCCACGCCACCGGCGACAAAGTGCTGCGCTCGCTGGCCCAGATGCTTGCGCTGCGATTGCGGCGCACCGACCTGATCGGCCGCTACGGCGGGGAGGAATTTCTGATCCTTTTTCCAAATACCACCGAAGCGGTTGCTGCGCAATTGATGAATGAATTGCGCGATGCTTTCTCGCAAGTGGTGCACATCTCCCGTGAGGATGAATTCCGCGTGTCCTTCAGCTGCGGGGTGGCTGCCTATCCGCAGCAGGGCGACCTTGCGAGCTTGAGCGAAGCTGCCGACCGCGCGCTCTATGAAGCCAAACGGCAGGGGCGCAACCGGGTTGTTTCAGCAGA
>CALGUJ010000105.1 GCA_937902055.1 uncultured Pelolinea sp. | reverse complement strand
CCAGCAATCCCAACCTGGCCGGCATGGCGTGGAAGTTCTACTACCTGGCCGGTACGGAACGAGTGGCCATGCGCGTAATTGACGGCGGCTCCAACCAGTTGTACTATTTGTTTATGGATCATTTAGGCAGCACCAGCGAAGTGCGTCGCGCAGATGGGTCACTGCACAGCCGGCAGTACTATATGGCGTTTGGCGAAGAACGTTACACGTACAACACGCTCCCCACCGACCGCACCTACACCGGGCAGCGCGAGATCGAAAATGGCCTGGTGCATTATGGGGCAAGAATCTACGACCCTAGTATAATGATGTTCCAGCAGCCCGATACCGTCATCCCTGATCCTTATAACCCACTCGATTGGAATCGCTACCTGTATGCCCGGGGAAACCCGTTGAGGTATACCGATCCAACTGGACATTGGACAGAGGATGAGTTAGAACAAGTTCTAGGTAAAGATTGGAGAGAAAAGTACTTTGGTAAGGATGCAGTTTTTGCGGATCGTGAAAATCTTCTTACCTTCCTTCTCTCTGAAAAGTCTACCGGGAATCTCAATCTTGAAATCATAAATGGTTTCTTTAAGGAAGCCAATACTATTTTCTCTCTCGGAGGAAGCCTTAAAGATATTGACGCAATGGGTGCAAGAGTATCAGTATCAGGAGGCGCAGGACTTTTTGGAGGTATAACTGGGGATGCTATTCTGAATCTGAACTCAGGCACATTAAGCTACTTTGGTTCTGTCGATGGTGGTATCTTGATTGGGGAATCAGCTGTCCTAGTGGGTGGAGTTACCTTTTTTAAGAATATGCCCAATAACGACCAATATAGAGGAGATGGATGCTCATTTGGAGCACAGGGAGGTGATGTATTAGGAGTAGTTGTAGAAAGAGGATGGAGCGGGACCGAACCCTTCCCGAATAGTAACAACTCGTTTCAGGGTACCTTTATAGGGGTAGGAGGAGCTATTCCAGGAGCCGGAATTTATGGTTCTGGTTCATACGCATACGAAGTACTAAGGGTAGATGAATCGGGATCGACGTGGGGGCCATATCGTCCAAGCCTTAATGAAATCATGACTGACATTGGCAAGTTCTTCCCAAAAATCACTCCCTAAGGGACTATGAATATGGCAATGAAAAAATACACTTACAGTGGATTTGGTAAGGTAAAACAGTTGTTTTTCCAGCTTACTGGTTTTATCGCAATTGCGATTTTTACCATATTTGGTTTTACCTTTTTCTATGCAGCCATGAACGGTCCCACAGTTCAAAACGGAATTGGGTTCATGGATGATCCACGAGTACCGCCTATTTGTTTTGGCACGATTTTTATTCTTGGTGCGTGGTTTTTTGGATTAATGTTTATCAATTTGCTGCCAACGATATGGACGGATGAAAGAGGAATTACCGTCTCATCTTTCCTTTTTTTTCATACGAATATACCTTGGAAAGATGTATTAGCTATTGACCCGATCCGTTCACCATTTGATTACTACATTGTGAAGGCAAGAAAAATTACAGTTTTTCACCGGATGATTGGCTGGATATATTCTAAAACGTTCTTCCCGAGTTTTTTAATCGGTAAAGAGATTGAAGAAAGAGAAGAACTAATATGGGCAATCCAGACAAAAACGAATAGGCAAAAATGAAAGACGAGCGAAAGGTCGGAAGACCACTTCTGCTCGCCTCTCTTACCGTGTGATTTTAGTATAGCTCGACCTGAATCGAAAGCCAATACCTCTGCACCTTAAAAACACAGTCCTTTTCACTGCGAAAGCTGAAATGATTTGCCAGAAATAAAGCCGTACACTCATCTCAGCGCGGGATTGGCCCGTGCTGGTTAGGACGAAGCGGAGGCCGGCGTTATGATCCTTGCGGGAAAGCCGCGTAGATAAGACTGCCGCCTCAGCGCCATGAGGGGTCTCGTATAAGCAGGTTTCCGATCAGCGGTGTAAAACGAACTAGGCTGAGAGTCTCATGGCTGGCTGAGGTCGCCTCGCTTCTGCTGGATGCACAATAGGAGGTGCTGCATGACGTACTACTGTGGCATCGATGTCGCCAAGCGCAAGCACGCCGTGGCGATCCTCAACGAGCGCGGGCAGGTGTCCAAAGCGGTGTTTGAAGTAGAGAACACCCACGCCGGGCTGGCCTTTTTGGTCGATACCCTCCAGCCGTTGGACGGGGAGGTGCTGGTCGGGCTGGAAGCCACCGGGCACTACTGGCTGTCGCTGTACGACGTGCTGACCCGGCAGGGCTTCGCGGTGGTGGTGATCAACCCCTTGCAGATCCACGCCTACCGTAAAAGCGGGGTGCGCAAGGTGAAAAATGACCGCACCGACGCGGTTTGGATCGCGGATTTCGTGCGCATTGCCAACAAGCCCGCTTCCAACCGGGATATCCCCATCCTGCTGCAGCTGCGCGAGCTGACCCGCTTCCGCTTCTGGCTGGTCGAGCAGATCGGTGATTGCAAGCGCAAGCTGGTCACCATCCTCGACCGGGTCTTCCCGGAGTACGAGAAGCTGTTTTCCAGCGTGTTCGTCACCTCCTCGCGTGCCTTGCTGCAAGAAGCGGTCTCCGCCCAGGACTTCGCGGCGTTCGATCTGCAAGAGCTGACCGACCTGCTGGCCAAAACCAGCCGCGGGCGCTTTGGCGCGGAAAAGGCTATGCAGATCCAGGCGCAGGCCCGGCAGTCGATTGGGGTGGGGTTTCTGGCCAATGCCGTGCAGGTGGAGATGCGCTGCCTGCTGGCCCAGATCGAACTGCTGGAAGAACAGCAGGCCGAGGTGGACGCGGCGGAAGCGGAGCTAATGGCGCAGATCCCGCAGCACATCACCAGCATCCAGGGCATTGGCCTGCCCACCGGCGCGGCCATCCTGGCCGAAATTGGCGATGTCCACCGCTTTGAGAGCGAAGATAAGATCGTGGCCTACGCGGGCATTGACGCCACGGTGCACCAGTCCGGGCAGTTCCAGGCGACCGAGACGCACATGAGCAAGCGCGGCTCGCCCTACCTGCGCCTGGCCTTGTGGCAGGCGGCATCGATGGCCATCCAGCATAACGAAGAGATGAAAGCCTACTACCAGAAGAAGCGCGCGGAGGGCAAAGCCCACGGCACCGCGCTGGGAGCCGTCTGCCGCAAGCTGCTGATCCGCATTTATGTGATCCTGAAGGAGAACCGTCCCTACGAAGCCCGGAAGCCCAAAACTGCCTCTTGACTCCTAATAGCAGGTCTTATCTTAACCGGTTCCTGTCGCCTGATACATATGTACCAGAAAGTCAAGGGGTGCTTGCCTTTGACCGTTACGCTTACTCGAA
>CALGUJ010000104.1 GCA_937902055.1 uncultured Pelolinea sp. | reverse complement strand
ATGCTCGGCCCGCGCCTGAACGCAGCCGGCAGGTTGAGCTCGGCGGAGAAAGCGTTCAATCTGTTAATGGCTGAGGATACGCAAACCGCCGGGAAACTGGCGCTGGAATTGGATACCGAAAACCAGAACCGCCGCAATATCACCCGCCAAATTCAGAAGGTGGTTGAAGAAAATTATGATTTCACCAGCGGTCAATGGTTGATCATGTACGCGCGCGAGGAATTCAACGAAGGCGTGATCGGCCTGGCGGCATCCAAACTGGCGGAGAGTTATTACAGACCCTCGGTGATTGGCGTGGAAAAAGACCAGGTGATTCGAGCATCCTGTCGCAGCATCCCTGAACTTAACATCACCTCCGCATTGGATGAGTGCATGGATCTGCTCGTCCAGCACGGCGGCCATGCCATGGCGGCGGGCCTGACCGTTCGCAAGGAGAATTTGGAAGCCTTGAAAGAGCGTCTTGAAGGAATTGCAGCGCGCGAATTATCCAGCAAAGAATTGACACCCTGGCTGGAGGCTGAAATGGAGATTGCGCTGAATGAACTGCATCCGTCCCTGTTGAAACACTTGCGCGAACTGGAGCCGACCGGGGTGGGGAACCCCGAACCGCTGTTCATTTCCCGGGATGTGGAAATCCGCCAGATGCGCTCGGTGGGCAGAAGCAACGATCATTTAAAATTGAGCTTATCGGATGCGAAAGATAATCCAGAGCATCACGCCCACGCACCGGTCATTCTGGATGCGATTGCTTTTTCATTCGGCGGACTTGGTACGCAATGCAGGGTCGGTGATCGGGTGGATATCGTTTATTCGTACGAGACCAACAGCTATGCAGGCAGACAGTACATCCAATTAAATATCCGCGATATGCAACTCAAACGACAGCCGGAAATAAGCGCATAGCCATTAATGCTTTAGTTTTCCATGATTTGACTTAAAATGAACATGCGAGCAGAAAAATGCATCTGATCGAGCAGCTAGCCAGCCCAATCATCTTTGCCCATCGCGGCGCATCCAGGTATGCACCGGAAAATACTTTGGCTGCCTTCCGCCTGGCGCATTCCTTGGGGGCGCCGGCCTTCGAACTGGATACCATGCTGACCGGCGATGGCATACCGGTGGTGATCCACGACGATACACTCGACCGCACCACCGACGGGCATGGCAAGGTGAGCGGGATGACATTGGCCCAAATCCAGCAATACGACGCCGGAAAGCGATTCCCGGACGATTTTAGCGGCGAAAGAATTCCAACCCTGGAGACAGTTTTGGATGAATTCAGGGGAAAAATACTGGTCAACGTTGAACTCAAGAATTACAGCACACCGTTCGATGCGCTTCCAAACCGCGTGGCAGAACTGGTCGGAAAAATGAACAACCTGGACTCGGTGATTTTCTCCTCTTTTCAACCGCTCAATCTGCTGCGGATCAAAAAACTCCTTCCTGCTGCAAAAATTGCGTTGCTGATTGATGAAGGCATTGGGTGGAGAATACTCGCCTCACCGGTTTTCGCCTGCTTATCGCCGAAATTCATTCACCCGCATAAAAAATATATTTCGAAGAATTATCTGAAAAGCGAACACGAACGGGGCAGGCGGGTCAACGCCTGGACCGTGAATGAAATCGCGGAAGCTGAATTATTTATCACTTGGGGAATCGACGGCTTGATCACGGACGACCCGAAGGCAATGTTGGAATTGTTAGCTCATTTTCATTGATTATCCTGATTTCTTTAGTATGATTAAGTGCGTATGGAGAAGAAGACGCGCGGGATTGCAGCCGCAATCCTGATTTTGTCGTGCATATTGCCGCTTTTCACGTTTTCCACAGGCTATGCCCAGGATAACGGTGAATATTCTGTTGCTTACCAAAAAGCGGTAAGCATGCTCGCGCGCCTTTCCCCTGAAGAGAAAGTCGGCCAGCTTTTCCTGATCACGTTCGACGGGCGTGACATCAACCAGGATTCCCAAATTTATGAATTGATCACCCGTTATCAAGTAGGCGGTGTGGTCCTGCGCAAAGATCATGACAATTTCACCGGCCCCGAAGGGACCGTTTCAGCGGCTTACAACCTGGTCTCCGGTCTGCAGAAAATTGAATGGCAGGCCAAGGATGAGATGATCCCATCCGGCGAAGGTTCAGCGATCAACGATTTTATACCGCTCTTCGTCGGCATCCAACAAGGCGGCGATTCCT
>CALGUJ010000103.1 GCA_937902055.1 uncultured Pelolinea sp. | reverse complement strand
AACTCGCCCACTTTGGAACCGCTCTGGCGGGCCAGTTTGCCCGACTTCAACACCGCCACCGCTGCGGCGATCTCCTCTTCACCGTAATCCGGGAAGGGCGGGAAAGGCGTCTGCCGTACCGGGCAACCGCCGTGGATAGCCAGTTTTTCACTCTCACTGCTCATTTTCTCACTTCTCCTGTCAAACCAAACAAATCATTCCTTTAACTCACACCAATCCAGAATAAGCTTCCCGAAAACCTGTGCCATCTGCATCATGGAATCCACGTCCACGTATTCGTCCGTGGCGTGAATGGCACCGCCGGTCGGGCCGAGCAGGATGCTGGCGCTGTCGGCATACAACACCGGCAGGCGCAGATCAGATCCGCCTCCGCCCAGCGTCTCCAGCTTGCGGCCAGTCATACCCTGGTAGGTTTGCGTCAATTGTTTAATAAAAGGATGCTCCAGGGAGGTTTCGCCGGCTTCGAAGCGCAGACCGAACCATTCGATCACGGGCGGGTGCTCCGCCAGCCAGGCATCCTTGCGCGAGGCTTCCAGCAGGTAGGTTCGGAAAGCTTCCTTCACCTGATCGATATCTTCACCGGGCAGGCACTCCAGGCTGCCTTCCATGACGCACTTGGCCGCGAAGGTCGAAGGCCAACTGCCCGCCTGAATCTTGCAGATGGCCGCCGGAATGCGCGTGGGATCCCAGGCATATAAAGGATGGTCCGCCTGTGAAACCCGCCAGGCGGCATAGGCTTCCATTGCCTGGAACAGCAGGGTTGCTTTCTGGATGGCGTTGGGCAGCACCGCCTGGTACTCGATGCCGCCTTCCACGCCGGGCACAGTGATGCGGAAGAATTGCGCGCCGCGCGAGGAAACCATGGCCGTATCTGCCATCGTTGACTCGATGAAGATGGTGGCGTCGCTGCGGTAGCCGCGCAGGATGGCGGCCAGCGTCCCGTTGCCGCCGTTTTCCTCGTCCACCACGAATTGCATCTGCAAATCCCCCTTCAGTTGAATGCCGCATTCCAGCAGCGCGTCGATCACGATCATGCCCAACGCCAGGCCGCCCTTCATGTCCACGGAACCGCGCCCGAAGATCTTGCCATCCACGTACTGTCCGCCGAAAGGATCGCCGTGCTGCCAGGGCACCGGCTCGACCGGCACCACGTCGGTGTGCCCGTTGAGCGCCAGGGAATGGCCGCCCCCGCTGCCCTTCAACATCACCACCAGGTTCGGCCGCCCTTCATAATCGTAATCCACGTCCACAAAGCCGGAATGACTGGCCAATTCCTTGATTTGCGGTTCCCAGACGTCCGGTTCTATGCCGCGCTCGCGCCACCAATCCGCCACGAATTTCACAACTTCGCCCTCGCCGTTCTGCGAAGGGCGGCGCACCATTTCCTGCGTCAGCGCGATCACCATATCCCTGCGGTTCGCGATAGCCTCAGACAATTTTTGCCAAAGTTCTTCCATCCCAATCTCCTGTTAAGCGAAGTTCAATTTTCTTTTGAAATAAGGGAATTTAGTCGTGTTTCTCTTCGTTATGCCGTTAAATACCTCCGGAAGAAAGGTTCGGACTTAACACATCAGATATCTAACATCTTAGCATGTTCGAAATGGGAAGTCAATTTTTGTTAACATTTTCGATCAAACATGACAATCAAACATGACAATTGAATTGAATTTTTGTGCAGTCCAACAGAGGCGATGCGAGCTTTTGCCGTTTCAAAAAAGATGACCTTATTCCTCTGGTCATCTTTCATTATTGAAAAAAAACTGTGAAAAGCCGCCTTACAAAAGCCCTATCATTGTCATCCTGAGTCGTTTTTGGCGAAGGATCTCGGCCGGAATAACAAAGTTCTTAGCGGACAATTGGATATCCCACCGAGATCCTTCCTCACTGACCTAATTGGGTAAATAGCAATACATCATTTCGAACGGAGTGAGGAAGCATAGCCGGTATTCCTTATTACGTTCGTCAGGATGACACCCCCGAAGCTGTCATCCCTCATTTGGCGCCTATGATCAGTGATCAGCGATTGGAAAACATGCGCTGCCGGCGCCAGCGGATGAGCGGAGCCACCAGCTTGCGCACCTGGTATTTCAGCACGATGGGAGCGAAGCGCGAGCCGCCCTCGCGGTAATGCACGCGCAGCATCTCCGGCCAGCAGCGGTCGTCGGCTGCGATGGTCTTGGCGTCTGCGTGCAGCCGGAAATTGGCCCAGGTGCGCGGCAGGTACTTCAATTCCGAAAGCGCCGCCAGGCGCGTCCACAGGTCGTAATCCATGGCGAAGAAAAAGCTGTCGTCCAGCGGCCCGACGCGATCCCACAAGGCCTTGCGGAAAAAAGAGGCTTGCTGCGGGATGTGCACGTAACCGCGCCGCAG
>CALGUJ010000102.1 GCA_937902055.1 uncultured Pelolinea sp. | reverse complement strand
GAATGTACACGATATCAGCAGCCGCGTGAAGATCATCGCGGAAGGCGCCAACGGGCCGACCACCCCCGAAGCGGACGCGGTCATCCGCGAACGCGGCATCTTCTTGCTGCCGGATTTCCTGTGCAACAGCGGCGGGGTGACTGTTTCGTATTTCGAATCGGTGCAGAACGACATGAATTATTACTGGCCCAGGGAAGAAGTGCTGCAAAAAGAGGACCATATCCTCACCAGCGCCTTCCATGCCGTGCTGGATATGGCACTCTCGCAAGACGTCTACATGCGCGACGCCGCTTACATGGTTGCCATCGCGCGCGTGGTCAAAGCCATGCAGTTACGCGGTTGGATCTAAATTAATAAAAAGAGGTCTTTCCTACATAAACCTCCGGGAAATCTCCTTTATCAATCGAAACAGCCCCCCGAGCCGTGGGCTGTTTCGACGTTAAAGCCTGGTTTTGATCAGTCGGGGATAACTTTAAACAGGCGGTAACGCACCAGCGTTTCGGGGAATTCGTCCACCAGTACCGCCCAATCGTAGGCGCCGTCGTAAATACCGGGGTAGGTGCGCGAGAATACGTTGTCCTCCGCGGGCACCAGAATGTAACTGACCTTGCCGCGCGGGTATTGCAGGGCGGAGAGAAAATCGGTGTCGTTGGTGATCATCAGGCGTTCCGGGTGGGCGGTTTCCAGGATCACGTAATAACTTTTGTTGGCGTCCACCATCACCAGGCCCTCGGCGGAAGCCTCGTCCACCCTGTCCGCCAGGATGGGCGCGTCGTGCCGGAATTTATAGTAACTGTCGTTCGCGCGGCGTTCGGGTTCGACCGAGGGATTGAGCAAGTAAGCGCCCAGGCGCTGCATGTCGCCGCCGGTGTTCTGATCCTGGTACATGGTGAACGCCGAAATGGGAATGCTGAGCATGTACAGCCCGATCAATCCGGCCACCAGCAGGTTGCGCGCGCGCCCCTTCATCATGCGGTAGAGCATGCCGATCACGATCGCGCCGTAGGGAATGGCGTAGAACCAGTAGCGCAGCCAGGTCGCCAGTGAACCGCTGAACACCTGGAACGCGGTAAAAGCCGGAACGCTGACCAGGATCAGCAGCATGCCGATCATCTTGCGGTTGCGGTCCACAATAGCCGCCAGGCTGCTGACCACCACGCCCGCCACGAAAGCAATATTCTGCTGGCTGAGGCGCTTGACCGTATAGGAAAGCGTGTAGAAAATGTTGTGCCAGGCCAGGAACAGGGGATGCGCGAGGCCGGCGTTTTTCGCGATGTCGGTGGCGTTGGCCAGGCTGTACTCGCTTTGCACGAAATACAGCGGGCTGTCCATCACCATCCAGTTCAGGAACAACCAGATCGCCACGGCGTATGCCGGGGGAACCATCACCGCCAGCAGGCGCCCCTCCATTTCGTCGCGCCACTGCCCCGATTCCGGCCAATACACCAGCACCAGGGCGACCGCCACGCCCATGATCAGCGCCAGGGCTTCATAGCGCACCAGGAAAGCCAGCGCCAGCCCGATGCCGCAGATCACCCACGAACGCGTGCCGTAAGGCATCTGCTGGTACCCCCACAGCACCAGCAGGATGAAGAACAGGATCATCGTCTCCGCCATGCCGCTGGCCGCCAGGAACACAAAGTTGGGATGCAGCATGGTGATGGCCGTAAGCAGCCAGCGTACTTTTTCAGGCGTTTTCAGCCGGGCCAGCACGATGTTCAACATCGCCAGCGAAGCCGCGCCGAAAAGGGCGGAGATGACCGGGCCGGCCATGATCACCAGCCGGAACGGGCGCAACAGGGGCAGCAGCGGAAGCTGCAGGAAGCTGGGCAGCGGCGGCCAGATAAAGCCGATGGCCGCCAGGTGCGGATCGCGCGAAAACAACACGTAGTAAGCGTTGGCCGTGCGCGAAAGGGCGTCGCCGTTGCCCAATTTGAGATCCAGGGTGAGAACGACCGCCCAGAACAGGTAAAACGCCAGGCTCGCCAGGAAGATGATCAGCGATTCATGCCGGCGCACGTAGATGCGTTCGACCAAAGCGGCGGCGTCAGCGTGCGGGCGCAGCTTTGAATTGGCCGGCAGGCGCGGGAGTGTCTGTTCGGGATTCATGCGTTTTGTTCTCCCTCTTTTTCGACATTCAGGCCGTGGATGGTCTTTTCCCAGAAATGCGGTTTGGTCAGCAATTGCAGGAAACCTTTCCACGCGCCCAGGCTCATCAGCCCCCAATAAGCCGGGCTGAAAAGCGTGACGCGCACCATGTCGTAATACTTGCGCCGCATGGCCCCGGCGATGTTAACGTAAGTGAATACAAAGTTGCCGACGTACAGGCACAGGGCGCCAATGTAGAAGATCGAGCCCGGGAAAAGCGCCTGGATCAGATCCCAGCGGAAGAAAAACCAGGCGGATGTCATCAGCCAGTAGATCGGGTTGACCAGCAGCGAGAAGAAAGTCCCGCCGATCAGCAGTTGGAAGCTGAAAAAAGCGCTGGGGCCGATTTCGCGCAGCAGCTTGAGCGGGTGGCGCATGTGCACCAGCCAGGTTTGAATGTAACCCTTGATCCAGCGCGAGCGCTGGCGGATCCAGTTGCCCACCTGGCTGTTGGCTTCTTCGTAAGTCGTGCTGTCGACGATGCGCGTGCGGTAGCCGCGCTTGAACAGGCGGATGCCCAGGTCGGCGTCTTCGGTGACGTTGTACGGATCCCAGGCGCCCACCTCGATCAGCGAAAAGGTCTTGAAGTGGTTGGATGTGCCGCCCAGCGGGATGGGCGCGCGCGCGTTATCCAGCCCCGGCAGCAGCAGGTCGAACCACATGGAATACTCCGAGGTGAACCACTGCGTCAGGAGGTTCTGCTTACGGTTGTAATAATTCAACTTGGCCTGGATGCACACCACGTCGGCCGGCGTCTTTTGGAAAGCCGTGATCACGCGCTTCAACTGGTCGGGATCCGGCAGGTCTTCGGCGTCGTAGATGACCAGGTATTCCCCGCGCGCGTGGATCAAGCCATAGTTGCAGGCTTTCGGTTTGGTCTTGGGCTGCGCGTCGGGCACGATCACCGCGTGAATGAAATCGGGCGGCTCGGCCAGGAAGAAAGCGTCGATGGTCTCGCGGTCGTTGGCTTCCATCAGGATCTTGATGTCCAGCTTGGTGGCGGGATAATCCAGCTCACCCAACCGTTTGAGGATCTTGGCCAGCACCGCCGCCTCGCGGTATACCGGCACCAGGATCGTGTAGATGGGCAGGTCGCGGTCTTTGAGCGCGGCAACTTCGTTGTCGCTGACCTCCACTTCCAGGTCGCTGCTGAGAGCTTTGCTGATCAAAGCCGCTTTGTAGACCGAGAAGAACAGGTAAAAAATGCTGACGATCGAGTTGATCACGATCAGGTAGCTCAGGTAATCCCAAACCAGCCAGGCAGCCGAGAGCAGCGCGAAAAGGATGAACGCGATCACCTGCCCGCGGCTGAACACCTGGAAAGCGGAATCCTGCGGCGAACGCTTCAGCAACTGGGAAGTGCTGATATCCAGGTATTCCGCGCTGTACAGTTTTTCCATCGCCAGGTCGAAATCATTCTCCGTGACCAGGATCGGATGCACCTGCCTGGCGGTCCGTTCCGCCGCCATTCGAATGGCGTTTTCGTTGAGCGGATCGACCATCGCCAGGTAAATGGTCTCATCGTCGGCCGCCAGCGGCAGGAAACCCTCCCGGCGCTCGCTCTCCGCGTCCAGCAGGCGGGCCGCTTGCGGGCTTAGGTCGACCTCCGACAAGTCGAATAAGGGCAATCCGGCCTGTCGCGCCAGGAATTCATACAGCTCGTTTTCCCGGATGTAACCGCGGTGTACCAGCGCCCGCCCCAGGCGGATGTTGCTGTTGTGCGCCAGCGCCAGCGCATCGTTCAACTGGCTGAGGGTGATGCGACCCGCCATCAGCAGCGCACTGCCAAGGTTCATCTGCCCCAGCACGCGCTGGATGGCTGCTTCGATCTCGCCGCGCGCCGCCAGGCAGGGAATGATCTTGCGATTGGTCAGGTAGGCAATTTCCGCCAGCGCGTCTTCAAAGAACGGATCGGCGAATGCCACACGCACACCGGTTTCATCCTGCGATACAGGAATGGCGCACAGCCGCCGCGCGGTAGGCGCGTCCAGCAGCCTGGCGCTGTCAGTGTCCAGCGGCTCATTCCAGCGGGTGTACTCTCGCCGCTCTCCCAGTGAATCGATAAACTCTTCGCGCGTGCGGGTGAGTTCCAACGAAATCCGTTCGACCTGTTTGTATTGCGCCAGGAAAGTACATAAAACTGCCGGGTCGACATTCCCATATTCCAGGGCAGCCTGGTCGAAAGGCAGGTTGCGCTCCGCGGCCGCGGACACGATCCGCCCGGCTTCCACTTGTGATATCAGGGTAGCTTTCACCATGCGATCGGCCAGCGCGTTGATCCCGGCTGCGAGCGGCGCGGCGCAGTTGAACTGGTAGCAGCGGGTCAGCGCCGCTGCCAGCGCGGCGCGCGGAACCAGCAGCGGCCAAACGCGCTTCCCGCAGCGTTCCGCCGCCTGCCCCAGCATATCGCAGCTTTTTAAGTCCGCCACCCCCACCCACAGGTCGCCCGCCCGTTCGTAAAGCGGCAGCACGCGCTGCTCGAGCGCCCAATCCGCGGGCAGCAGCCCGGTGATGCTTTCATCCAACTGGAAGTATTCCAGGGTCAGGTAAGGGATGCCGCTCATCAGGCTGTAAATCTCAGCCAGGTCGATTTCGTTCAGCAAATTGGCTTGCAGCAGCGCGTTTTCGAGGTCAAGCGCCGATGCGTCTTTCGCATCATCAATTTCAGCCAGTTGGCTACGCTGCACCAGCGCGCTCTGCGCCAGAAAATCTTTCAGCGCCAGCGGTTTCAACCCGCCTCCGGCAGCCGCGCCTGTTGCGGCGCGCACGCCTTCCTGCAGCGCCTGGATCAGCCCTTCCTCCATCAGCCGCGCCTCGATGCGATACCCGCTGAACGCGGCGGCCAATTCCGCCAGATCCGGGTCGTATTCGGTCATGCCCAACACCAGCGTGTCTTTTTCCAGGTTCAACGGCAGCAGGTTGAATTGCAGGGATACGGTTTCAGGGATTAAATGCCACAACCGGCGTATACGCTCGTGAATATCGTCGGGCAGATCGTCGGCGTGAACCGGGATGCGGTTTTCAATTTCCGCGCTTGCTTCCAGCCAATCGCGGGATGTTATGGCGTGCTGTTCCTGCAAAATCCGTTTGAGCGCGATGCCGGTGCGCGCTTGCATCTCCAGCGCCAACGCCAATGCTTCGGCCGCCAGGACGCGTTCGCCCACCAGCCGCTCGGCAACCTCGCGTTCGCTGGCGCGTCTGCGCCGCGCGGCCCTGGGCTGGTAAATGGTTTTCTTCAATTGTCCAAATACCAGCGGATCGCAGACCACCGGACGCGCCGCCTCTGCTTCGCCGGCAGCGTCTGCGTCGGGAACAGCTACGTAAAGGACGGCATTCACCCACCACAAAGGCAGCGCCTGCTTCGCCTCGGATTGATCAAAGGGAAAAAAGACACGAATATTTTTCAAAGGATTGGCGGTGCGCCGGCGGATGTGCGGCAGGTAAGCCGACCATCCAACAGCTTCACTGTATTGTTCGGTGTTGATCAACCCGGTCTTCAGGGCTGCCGTTATCAGGTCGTGATCATTATCACCCTGATTTTTCCGCAAATTCGCGATTTGCGCATCGTCCAGCAGTCCCAGCGCTTTCAGCGCATCCGCCGGCGGCAGGCGCGCGGGGGCTTCGTCCGCGGCGCCGTAAACGCGCCTGCGCGCGGCGCGCACGTCCGGCAGGGAGGCGGGAACGAAATCCAGCGGATAGTGCAGCGTGCGCTGCAGTTCGGCTTTTTCGGCGTGCGATAGCTGCCAGCCGCAGGCAGTCACCAGGCGGTTTTCGCGCAATTCCAGGGGAACCACTTCGTAACGCCGCGCGATCTCCAGCGGCAGCAGCCGCGTCAGGAATTTCTGCGGCTGCAGGCTGTTGAGCTGTACGTACGAAAAGGTGTTTTGGCCTGCCATGAAGAGTCTTTTCTATTGTGTATGAATTTTTTCAGCCGCAGCCGGCATGCGCCGGGTTCAATCCTTCCTGTCGCGGAACGTGTCGCGGTATTTCTCAGCCTCGTCCGGATTCGCCTTGACCACGCGGTCGCGCACGGCCAGGTAGGTCAGCACAATACCGATCACCAGCAATGGAATGGAAAAATATCCCACCAGCATGCTCACGAACAATGCCAGCCAAATGATGATCGTCAGGACCACGGACAGATTGACCGCGACGATATTGCGGATGCGGCGCCAAATCTGCCGATCTTGTTCTTTATCCGTCAAATTATTTTTCCGCTTTCATTTTCATATGAATGATGCGTCGCTCCGCATCAACCTTGCCCGGCGTGAAGAAAGGCAGCCCGCCCAACGCCCGGGCCGGGTCAGACTCGCCTGAACTGACTTTGGCGGTCAGTTTGGTTCCTTCCAGCCGCAGGAAGCGAAAATCATCCAGCGCGCCGCTTTCCTTGATCTTCTTTTCGAGATCAGGCAGCAGGCTCATATTCTTGAAGTTTTGAATCTCCAGCAGCCATTCCTGCGGGCCCAGCGCTTCCTGCGCGGTTTGCCCTTCCGCCTGCGGCGCAGCGAATTCTTCCTCCGTCTGGTCTTTTATCCCGGCCGCGGCGCGCAGCCGCGCTGCCGGAATGACGGGCTGGTCGCCGTTCGCGGCGAGTTTCAGTGCCAGCTCAGCCTGCTCCAGCAGGGCTTCCAGGGTAACGGCGTCGCCCGGCACGCTGGCGATGCCGATCGCCACGTCCACGCGCGTCTTGCGGA
>CALGUJ010000101.1 GCA_937902055.1 uncultured Pelolinea sp. | reverse complement strand
TTGAAATGGCAGCAAAGCTTTCCGAAATCATGTATCTGCCAATCAATCGAACTGAACTCGAGTATTATCAGTCATTTGTCTTCTCCGATTACAGAATTACTCATCAAGGAAATGATTACACAATTGACTTAATTCCTTCTAATCAAGAATCTCCTCTTGAATATAAATGGATTGTCCAAGATAAAGACATAAATGTAGTCTATGATTCTGGCTGGCAAAACAATAATAGTTTCACTTTTCATTTATATCAGGATGGAACCTATAGGGTCTTTGTGGAAATTAAAAATCCGCAAGACGATTATTTAATGACCGCAGTCTTTTCAATCTCAGATTCAAAATAACCTTGCTTTGATGAATAACAAGGTTTAGTAATTATAAGAATTAAGGAAAATAATAAAAGTTAATAACCATTTTTGAAATGGTGGAGTTCACAAATGGAGGATTATTCGTGAATATTATCGGTGAAATTACATGTATCTTTGAAGAGGTGTTTGATCAGGAAGGATTAATCATAACGCCTGAATCAACCGCAGATGATGTTGAAGGTTGGGATTCTATGTCACACGTTACAATGCTCATGGCTGTCGAGAATCATTTTAATATCGAATTCAAAGCCTATGAAATCGCTAAGTTAAAAAATGTAGGTGCTTTAGTAGTATTGGTTGAAAATAAGTTAAGTGTAGCAAAATCGTAGTATTTTCTAATCTACACCCTTGCCTCCCGCAAGCCGCCGAGTCGGAGCTGCCGGATGCTGCCCCCGCGTTCACGCCTGCAGAGTATGGTAAAAATGAATGTAGACCTGTCCGCGGGGGATCTTCCGCCCGCTGGAGGACTGCCTGAGGAACGAAGAAAATGCTGTCAAAAAACGCTGTTGCGTATGCCTGGAAACAGGTTTTTTACCGCCTGGGGATCAAAGCCGAAGATGGCCAATTCACCCTCGGCGGGCAAAAAGTTCGTTGTGGCTATGGCGTGGATCAGGTCGATCCCGCCCCCGGGTTTTCCATCCTGGTTGAGAAATGCGCCGATAACGCCCTGGATGAGCTCGTCTCAGGGCAAATCAGCGGGCTTGCGCGGTTGCCGAAATCGCGTTTCCTGCCCGATGCCGGGGCGGACTTTCCCGTCGAAGAATTGCCGGTATTGTTCTGGGGCAGCCCCAGCCGCGAGAAATTCGCCGAGATCCGCGGCAAGCAGGTAATTGTCCATGCCGATATCCTGGCCGCGGTTTTTTTCATGCTCTCCCGTTATGAGGAAGTGCAGGCCGCCGCGTACGACAAACACGGCCGTTATCCCTACCGGGCCAGCGTGTGCTGCCGTTATGACCTGATCGATCTGCCCATCGTGGATTATTACGCCCTGCTGCTAAAAGCCTGGCTTGAAAAACTCACCGGCAGCCGGATCACGCCCCCCCACAAGTTCCGCTTCCATTTCTCGCACGATGTGGATTACTTGTTCCTCTCCCATCCATTCCATAAATGGCTGGACGTGATCGCCCGCGACCTGTTGAAAGGCCGCGTGGATTTTCTGAAAGAAGACCTGCCGGCTGTCTTGACTTCATTTACCGAGGATCGTTATTTCAAGGATTTACAACGGCTGGTGGAGATCGCGCGAGAAAACGGCAACCAGGACATTTTCTACCTGCTCACATCCAAACCGTTTTTCTCCCGCGATGGTTACTCGCTGAACGATAGCCGCAGCCGTTTTGCGCTGAATCTCTTAAAGAAGAGCGGCATGCGCATCGGCCTGCACACCAGCTATACTTCCTTTGAAAGGCCCGAACTCTTTGCGCTTGAGAAAGAGCGCCTGGAAAAAGCCGCCGGCCTCCCTGTTGCCGACGCGCGCGCGCACTTCCTGCGCATCCGCACCCCCCACACCTGGGCCCACATGCAGGCCGCCGGGCTGCGCTGCGATGAATCCTACAGTTTTTCCGAGCATGAGGGTTTCCGCTGCGGCACCTGTTACGAATACCCGGTATTCGACCTGCTGCAGGATCGCGAGCTGGATTTTTACGAGCGTCCGCTGATCGTGATGGACGCCTCGCTGCGAAGCTACCGCAAACTGTCCGCTGCCGAAGGCCGCCGGCGCATCCTGGAATTAGCGCGCGTCTGCCAATCCGTCAACGGCACCTTCACCCTGCTGTGGCACAATGCCTGCCTGAACCGCGAGTGGCGCGAGTGGGGAGCGTTCCTGCCGGAGGTGGTCAAGATACTCACGGAAATGGAGCGCGGATAATCTTCGAATTGCCGCTGATCACTGCCATGAAAAAAAACACAACTTATAAGAATTGCACTGTTCTTTATTTGAGTCTTTTTTTACTTCTCGCGTTACTGATTTCCGCCTGTCAATCTGCCAAAGAACCGCTGCATTACGGCGGGCAGGTTTACGCGGAAGTAATGCTCCTTCAAGGCCTGGATGTATGGTCGCCCTATGACTTGAAAGTCGAGCATGTACTCTTTACCAACCCGGATAATCTCGTCCAGGCTTTCCGTTCGGGCGTGGTGGATATTGCCCTGCTCTCGGATATTCAGGCTGCCCGGATCTTTGCGGAAATGGGCGATCGGGCCCTCATCATTGCCGTTTCCGAGCGCGGCGACCGAATGAGCACGCTGGTGCGCGCGGATTCAGGCATCCAAAGCTGGGCCGACTTGTCTGGCAAAAGGGTCGCCCTGCGCAGCGGCAGCGGCGTGGAGCTTGCCATGAAACGCTATTTCGCCCTCCACCCGCAACTGGATTGGGATGCAGTGGAATGGGTCAACGTGGCCGCCGAGGATATGCCGGCGGCGCTGGCTTCCGGAGCGGTGGATGCCATCTGCGCCCTGGAACCCATCCCGGCCATAGCGCAGGCCGCGGGCGGCATGCGCGTGCTGCTTAGCTACGGCGATTGCTGCCCCTCGCCGATGGTGCTGGTCACCACACGCGATTTTGCGGCTGAAAACCCCGATAAAATCGCCGCCTTCCTGCGCGGGCAGCGCGATAAACTCGCCCTGATCCGCAGCGATCCCGCGCGGGCTGCCCGCATCGCCGCGCATGCCGCCAAAACCTACGATCTGGAAATCCCCGCTTCCGCTTTTCACATTGTTTTCATGCGCGTGGATTACAGCCTGGAGATCGACGACGTCATCCTTGCCAGCCTGCGCGAAACCGCCAGCGAGTTGCTGGCGCTGGGTCAAATTGATACGCTTCCCAAGTTTTCCTTTGACGCTTCTTTTCTGAGCGCAGCCGGGGACTGACTTGCCGGGGTTCAACCGGGATTTATCAGATTTTTATTAAATTGAAACGCGCCGCCTTGCGGCCATGGACAAAGCATGATAAAATCCATGCCGTTGGTAAAATCTTTATCGTTTTCGTCGGAAAGTGGGCTCACCCCACTTTTCTGCTTATAATAGAAAAGATGAATTTGGAGTAACACTGGCATGAAAAACGAATTTGTGCTGGCATTCAACGAAGTTTTGGAAGAAAAAGGACTGCCCAAAGAAACCATTCTGGAAGCTTTGGGGCATGCCCTCGTTTCCGCATACCGTAAATCACTGAACGTTTCCAGCGCCCAGGAAGTGAAAGCCGTTATCGACCTGGATAAAGGCGAATTCGGCATCCTGGCGGAGAAGGAAGTCGTTGAATCCGTTGAAAATGACCTGACCGAAGTCGAACTGGAAGTGGCCCGCAAGTACGACTCGAACGCCAACCTTGGTGATCTGGTCATGGTGGATAGCACTCCCGAAGATTTCGGCCGTGTGGCCGCTCAAAACGCACGCCAGGTCATCCAGGAAAAAATTCGCCAGGCGGAATATGCCGCCCAAATCCAATATTACGAAAAGCAGTTGGGCGAGATCATCAGCGGCATCGTGCAGGCTACCAACTCGCAAGGCATGACCATCGGCCTCGAGTTGAACGCCGAAGGCACCATGCCCCGCAAGGAAATGATCCCCTTCGAACGCTTCCGCATTCACGATCGCGTGCGCGCGTTAGTTGCCGAGATCAAGGAAACCGGCCGCGGTCCGCAGATCATCCTTTCGCGCACCCACCGCGATTTCCTGCGCCGGTTGTTGGAAAACGAGGTTCCCGAGATTTTCCACGGTGTGGTTGAAATCCGCTCCATTTCGCGCGAACCCGGGCACCGCGCTAAGGTCGCTGTATCCACTTCCCAGCAGGGCATCGACCCCGTCGGCGCCTGCGTGGGTCAGCGCGGCGTGCGCATCCAGGCCATCGTACGCGAATTGCACGACGAAAAGATCGACGTGATCGAGTGGAACTCCGATCCGACTGTCTTCATCGCCAAGGCCATCAGCCCCGCACGCGTCAATGGCGTTTACCTCAAGGAAAGCGTGGACGGCTCGCGCAACGCACTGGTGGTCGTCCCTGAAGATCAACTCAGCCTGGCCATCGGCCGCGACGGGCAAAACGCCCGCCTGGCCGCCAAGCTGACCGGCTGGCGCATCGATATCAAGAGCCTGCCTGAATCGATTTCCGACTGGCTGTTCGCCCTGCAAAATAAGGACGAATACAAGGAATTGGCCAAGGAAGAAAAAGAAGCTGTTGCTCAGGCTGAGGATATTATGGCCCGCAAAGCCGACGGCCGCGTGATCAATCCCGAGGAATATGATTTCCTGGCGAAATTGAACGATCGCCTGGAACGCTTCGCCTCCCGCAAGCATCAGGCTGAATTCGAAAAGCAAGCTCAGGCTCGCAACGCGGTTTTGGCCACCATCCCGCCGGCCGCTTTTGAAATGGACCTCTCCGGGATCGGCCTGCCCCTCAACATCGCGGACGCTCTCAACGAAGCGGGCTTCGATACTGCCGGCAAATTGATCCTTGCCAGCAAGATGAATCCGGACGCTTTGAAAGCAATTGAGGGCGTGGATCAGAAAGTGCTTGACCGCATCGCGGAATTCAACGAAGTGCTGCCCGAATTGATCCCTGAAGTAGCCGAAGAAATCCCGGCTGAAGAACCGGCTGCGGAGCAGATAGAATCCGCGCCATCGGAAGGCGCTGCGGCGGCGCAGGCAGAGGGCGGAGCAATGCCCGAAGTTGCGGAAAGCGCGCAGTCCGAACCCGCTGCCGATGGGCAGCCTGCCGGCGACGTGTCATTCGACCAAATGTTCGCGATCAAACCCGATGCTTTTGAAGCCACCGGGGAAGCCAGCGAGGATGAGGAAGAAGAAGTGACGGACGAGAACGGCAAACCTACCGGCAAGAAAACGAAAAAGAAGAAAATCAATAAATTCCGAGAGCTGGAGTACGATCCCGAACGCGATTTGGTGGTTTCCAAGAAAAAACACAAACGCGGTGACGCCGGCTGGAATGAATGGGAAGAATAAATAAAAATAGAACAAGGCGGTGAATAAACAAAAGTCTCGCGTGAAGCATATCCCGCAGCGAACTTGCATCGGCTGTCGGGAAACGCTTCCCAAAAGGGAGCTGATGCGCATTGTGCGGACTTCGCAAGGAGTCCGTTACGATCCGACCGGAAAAGAAGACGGCAGAGGAGCGTATCTGCACGATAAAAAATCCTGTTGGGAGCAAGCACTTAAAGGTAGTCTGGCGCACGCATTGAAAACAGAGTTATCTCAAACGGACAGAGAACATCTGAATCAAGTCATGAATGAACTGGATGAGGGTGAAGATTGAGATAAACTGACCATCGTTTGACCGAAAAGGCCATGCCACAATAAAACCAGCGTTCCAGTCGCTCGCCGCACTACCCAAAATGACCGAAGCTTCAACGAGGTTTCACCGCAGGGGCAATCTGAATTGGAGGCAACTATGAGCGATAAGAACACCAAAACCATCGAATTACCCAGCGTAACGACTGTTCGCGATTTAGCCAAAAAAGTCAACAGCAGCCCCATTCAAGTCATTAAAGTCTTAATGGCGAATGGTGTCATGGCCAATATTAACCAGCAAATCGATTTTGACACCGCCGCGGTGGTGGCGGCTGAACTGGGTTTTGAAGCCGCCTTGGAAGTGATTGAAGTTAAGGAAGAACAAGTCGGCGAGGTCCCGCTCTGGCGTAGAATGATCGAACAGGAAGACCCGAGCCAGTTGGTCAACCGCGCGCCGGTCGTCACCATCCTGGGGCACGTCGACCACGGCAAAACCACCCTGCTGGACGCCATCCGCCACACCAACGTTGCCGGCGGCGAATCCGGCGGCATCACCCAGCACATCGGCGCGTACCAGGTGGAGCATAAAAAGAAAAGGATTACCTTCCTGGATACCCCCGGCCACGCAGCTTTCACCGCCATGCGCGCGCGCGGCGCCCAGGGCGCCGATATCGTCATCCTGGTGGTGGCGGCCAACGACGGCGTGATGCCGCAGACCCGCGAAGCCATCGCACACGCGCGCGCCGCCCGTGTGCCCATCATCGTCGCGCTCAACAAGATCGACTTGCCCGACGCCAATCCCGATTTCACCAAACAGCAGCTAGCCGATGCCGGCCTGGTATCGGATGAGTGGGACGGCGACACGATCATCGTGCCCGTTTCGGCCAAGAAAAATATGGGCATTGAAGACCTGTTGGAAGCCATCCAAATCGTGGCGGACAACATCAGCATCCTGGCCAACCCCAACGGCACAGTGATGGGTACGGTAATCGAAGCCTCTGTCGATAAAAATCGGGGCGTGATCGCCACTTTGCTGGTTCAAAATGGCACCCTGCGTTCCGGCGATGCCATTGCGGTCGGTATGGCTTGCGGCAAAATCCGCGCCATGTTCGACTTCAAGGGCAAGCCCATCGAGAGCGCCGAACCCTCCACCCCGGTGCAGGTATTGGGTCTCAACGATGTGCCGGATGCGGGCGATATCTTCCAGGTCTGCGCCTCCGAGCGCGAGGCGCGCGCCATTGTGAACGATCGCAAGATGAAAGCCGATGCCGCTAAAACCACCAAATCCATGACAACCCTTGAAGACCTGTTCTCTAAAGTCCAATCAGGCGAAATGGGCGAGCTGCGCCTGATCCTCAAAGCGGATGTGCAGGGATCGCTGGATCCCATCATCAAAGCCCTCGACGACATCGATCAAAGCGAGATCAAGATCAACGTCCTTTACAAAGAAGCCGGCAATGTGACCGAGAACGACGTCCTGCTGGCGACCGCTTCGAGCGCCATCATCCTGGGTTTCAACGTCCACGCTGATGCTTCTTCCAAGAATCTTGCGGAGAAGGAGGGCGTATCCATCCGGACTTATGATATTATTTACCGTTTGGTTGAGGACGTCGAAAAAGCCCTCAAAGGGATGCTGGCTCCCGAGAAAAAAGAAACGGTTATCGGCAAAGCTGAAGTGCTGCAAACCTTCAAGATTTCAAAAGTTGGCACCATTGCCGGCTGCCGCGTCACCTCCGGAGAGATCCGCCGCAATGCCAGCGTCAGGGTCGTGCGCAACGGCACCGAGCTGTTTACCGGTGAATTGGCATCACTAAAACATGAGAAAGATAATGAGAAGGAAGTACGGGAAGGTTTCGAATGCGGGTTGCGCGTTCGAGGTTTCAATGATTTTGAAGTCGGAGACACGGTTATTGCATTCATCGTCGAGGAAGTTCAACGCTAGCTCCCGATCGGAGGCAATTTAAATGCCATCAAGTTTACGGTTAAAGAAAATTGCGGATCGCATCAAGCAAGAGATTTCGGAAATGCTGGTCACCGGCCAGGTCAGCGATCCGCGCATTGCTTCGGTTTTCATTACCGACGTCACGGTAGACCGCGAGCTATACTTTGCCAACATCTACGTTTCTTCACTGGATGGCTTGGAAGAGTCGGAAAGCATCCTTCACGGATTGGAGCATGCCAGCGGTTTCCTGCGCAGCGCCTTGGCGGATCGCATTGAACTGCGTACTTTCCCCAAATTGAGATTCTTTTGGGATGAAACCCCCGAACGCGCGGAAAAGATCGAGCGCATGCTCGACAACCTTAAGGAAGATTTAGACAAAAACGGGTAGTACAGATTTGATCAGCAAAGACTTACGTGCTGCCAGCCGCGAAATCCGTTCCCTGCTGCATACAGCCCAAAAACCCCTGATTGTCGCCCACATCCGCCCGGATGGCGATGCCATCGCCTCCACGCTCGGCTTGGGTTTAAGCCTGGCTGACGCGGGCAAGCAGTGCCAGATGGTGCTGCCGGACGGTATTCCGGCAAGGTTCAAATTCCTGGAAGGCAGCCGGAATATCCGCAACCGCGTTGAACCTGGGTACGACCTGGTGGTTGCCCTGGACTGTTCCGACCAAAAACGGTTGGGGGAGAATTTCTCCGCTATTCCGGTTGATATCAACATCGATCATCACATCACCAACGAACATTTCGCGAAATTCAATCTGGTGCTGCCCGAAGAACCCGCCACCGCCGCCGTCTTGACCCGCTATCTGCCGGAATGGGGCTTTCCGATAACGCCCGCGGTCGCCAACGCCCTGCTGACCGGCATCGTCACCGATACCATCGGTTTTCGCACGTCGAACGTGTCGCCTGAATCCTTGCGCCAGACAGCCGCGTTGATCGAAGCCGGCGCCAGCCTCACCGACGTTTACGAAAGAGCATTGGTTTATCAATCCTACGCTGCCAGCCTGTTGTGGGGGCTGGCATTGAGCCGTTTACAAAAAGAAGGAAAGCTGGCCTGGACCTCCATTACAATGGAAGACCGCAAGAAAGCCGGGTACAGCGGGAGGGATGACGCAGACCTGACTAATCAATTGTCTGCTATCGAAAATCTGAATATTGTTATATTATTTAATGAACAAAATGATTGTAAAATTAAAGTGAGCTGGCGCTCCCATTCGGGGATTGATGTTTCTAAGATTGCCCAACGTTTCGGAGGCGGAGGGCACCCACCCGCGGCAGGCGCTGAAATTAAAGGTAATCTAAACGAGGTTGAAAATATGGTTTTAGAGGTTACGAAAAAATATTTAAAAGCACAAAAATCAAAGGGAGAAAATTAGCATGGAAAATCGTTTCAACCCATCGCGAAATTCAGCTTCCGGCGTACTGGTCATCGACAAACCCATCGGCATGACCTCGCACCAGGTCGTGCAAGTCATTCGCAACGGTACCCGGATCAAAAGAGCCGGCCACACCGGCACACTGGACCCCAGGGCATCCGGCGTTTTGGTGGTGCTGATCGGCCCGGCGGTTCGCTTGAGCGAATACGTCTCGGCCGAGGACAAACGCTACCAGGCCACTATCAAGCTGGGCGAGCGCACCGACACCTATGACGGCGATGGCACCATCACTCGCACCGCCGAGGTCAACGTGACTGCCGAACAATTTGAGGACGCCTTGAAAGGTTTTGTCGGCGAAATCGAACAGGTTCCCCCGCCCTACTCCGCCATCCACGTCAACGGCCGCCGGGCTTACGATATGGCCCGCCAGGGCGAGGAAGTCGAACTGGAACCGCGCATCATCACGGTTCACAGCCTGGAATTGATCGAATGGAATCTGCCTGAGGCGGTTGTGGATATTCACTGCTCCTCCGGCACGTATGTCCGTTCACTGGCGCATGACCTGGGTGAAAAACTGGGTTGCGGCGCCAACCTGACCGGGCTGCGCAGGACCAAGAGCGGACGTTTTACCCTCAAAGACGCCATCCCGCTGCGCAGGCTGGTAGAATCATTTGACAACAACAGTTGGTACCAATTCCTGATCCCGGCTGCCGAGGCTCTGGGCGATTGGTCTGCCATCACGCTCACCAACGAAGAAGTGGACGCGGTTCGCCACGGACATCGCGTCGCCCGTGAAAGTTCTGCCGGGCAGACCGTTCGGGCAATCACGGAGCAGGGAGAATTGGTTGCGCTGATGGAATTCGACGCGGAAACCAGCGAGTACCAGCCCAAAAAGGTCTTTTTTGCGTAGAAAACAATGTCTACTGAATCGGATCGCGAGCCTCAAGACAATTTCAACGGACCCTGGCTCACCATCGGCTCTTTCGATGGCGTTCACCGTGGGCACCAAGCCGTCATCCGATTATTAACCGGGGAGAGCCACAAGCGCCAAAGCGCTTCGATTGTGGTGACCTTTTTTCCTCATCCGGTAAAAGTCCTGCGGGGCGACCACCAACCTTATTATCTGTCCTCGCCGGAAGAGAAAAATCAAATTCTGAAATCATTGGGTGTGGATACCATATTGACGCTTCATTTCGACCACACCCTTGCATCGCAAAGCGCAGAATCTTTCATTCAAACGTTGCACCAACAATTGAAATTTTCAACCCTGCTGATTGGCCACGATTTCCGTTTGGGCGCCAACCGCAGCGGGGATATCTACACCCTGACCGAACTGGGGAAGAAGTTCGGCTATCAGGTGCAAGCCATTGAACCTTTCCAGTCATCATCCAAAATCATTTCGTCCTCATTAATTCGGGAATTATTAAAATCTGGCGACCTGTCGGAAGCCAACGCGCTCCTTGGCCGCCCGTATTCCGTTCAGGGACGCATCATCCACGGTGACGGGCGCGGCAAGCACATCGGATTGCCCACCGCCAACCTGGACATCTGGCAGGAAAAGCTGATGCCGGCTGTCGGCGTTTACGCCGCCGTTGCGGAGCTGGATGGCCGGCGCTGGATGAGCGTGGTCAACATCGGCAACCGCCCCACCTTCTACGAAAAACCCTTTCAGCAAACTGTCGAAGCGCACCTGCTGGATTTCAATCAGGAAATCTATGATCGCGAAATGCGCCTGCGTTTCATCCGCCGCATCCGCCCGGAAATGAAATTCGACAGCGCCGGTCATTTAATGGTACAAATCAACCAGGACATTCAACTTGCGCGCGAGGTGCTTTCCGATGAGCTTGACCACACAAATTTACCTGCTTGATCCCAAGAAACTGAGTCCCGAAACCATCGCGGTGACTTTCGCGAAGACTTCGCGCTCTCCCCAATCTTTCAATGAAATTGCCAACGAACTTTCCGATGAAAAATCGGCGGATTTCAGCGAGAAATGGATCGTCGGCTATGGCCATTCCTCCGTCGCGGAACACGCCGTGCTGCACATCGCGGTGGAAAATGTCTCCCGCCTGGCGGTGGAATGCCTGGAATCCAACCGGCTGGCTTCATACACGGAAAAATCCTCCCGCTACCAGATTTGGGGCCTGGATCATTTCTACACGCCCGCCGAATTCAACGCCGCTCCCCTGGCTGAGCTGTACGATCGCACCTGCCGGCGCTTGTTCATCAATTACGAAAAAGCCGTGAACACCGTCAGGGTGTACCTGGAACAAACCTGCCCAAAGAACGAGAATGAATCCGACGCGGCTTTCCGGTCGCGCATCCGCACGCGCTGCGCCGACGTCTGCCGTTATTACCTGCCGGCTTGTTCCCTGGCCAACCTGGGCATGACCATCAATGCGCGCGCGCTCGAACACGCTATCTGCAAAATGCTCTCTCATCCGCTCGAAGAAGTCCAGCGTATCGGCCGGCAAGTCAAACAGGTTTCGCAGGAAAACGTGCCCACGCTGGTCAAGTATGCCGACCGCAATGAGTGTGATCTCCTCATCGCGCAGGATTTCGATGCGGGAGCGAAAAAGCTGGGCCTGGCATTCGCGGATCAGGGTGCGGACTGGTTGCGCGTGGATAGTTCGGACGCCGCGGGCGAAGAACGCGTGCTGGCCGCTTTGCTCGTTCGCTTCGGGGAGTGTTCATTTAGACAGGCGTTCGCAGCAATCAGC
>CALGUJ010000100.1 GCA_937902055.1 uncultured Pelolinea sp. | reverse complement strand
TCTTTGAATTCGATTTCCGCTTTAGCTTCGCCGAATTCGGTTCCGGGAAGAATTCCGCGACTTTCCATTCCCGGTAAAACCATTTCCCGGGCATCCAGAATTCCCAATTGGAGTGCATCATAATCACCCGCAGCGGTCAGGCGGGTTTGGTAGACACCCGAGAGGTTATCCGTTCCGGCGAGAGAAAGTTTAACCGGCTGTAAATACCATTTATTGACACCGCGATTTTCCGGTAGCGTGAAATCCGCCACAGGAGGGGTCATGTCGACATGGATTACTTTCCAGGTGGAGGCAACGTTGCCGGCTTTATCTGTCGCCCTGCCAATAACGCGGTAAGTACCATCCTTGCGGATGGTCAGTGAGCGCTTATACCAGGTTGCGCCGCCCAACGAGACTTGCACGTTCGAGATCCCCTTACCGTTGTCCCAGGCGTACACATACACGGAAACCGGCTGGTTGTACCAACCATTGTTTCCGGTCGGTTCGGGAATGGAAAGCGAAACGGTGGGGGGTGTGCTGTCTTTGCCGGTAAACCGGATGAGGGTATAAGCCGGGCTGGCGAGCAGCACAGCAGCAGATAAAAGCACAGCCAACAGATGGTTTGCGTTCCTTGCCATTACCACACCCCCGGCAGCAAACGGTTGCGAACCCGGTTGCCATAATCCTGATATCCGAGTATCAGTTTCTCTTCCCAACGGATACGCAGCACCAAAGTCGCGACCAACATCAACGTAACCAAAATATTCCTGACCGACAGATCCACGCATACAATCACGAGTACCGAGAAGAGTTCACTGGCGTACATCGGATGGCGCAGCCATTTATACGGGCCGATAACAACCAACCCGCGATCGGCCGGGGAAACATCGAAAGATTTTCCGAGAACAGCAATCGTCCAAACCGCCAACGCCACGCCCGCCAATGAAAGCGCACGCAAAGCGATAGGAACCGGTTTTTCGATTTGAACAGCAAATGGAAGCAGGGCAGAGAACCAGGCAACCAGGCGCTGCAGGAGCGGCGCATGCCGCCCGGTTTTACGATGCAGCACAAGCATCAAGGCCGAAATCATGGCGTGGGCAAACAGTGGCAGCGCCCACCACTCCCCGGACAGGGTTTGGTGCAGACGCGCCCCGCCGAGCAAAGCCATGATCACGATTCCGAAATAATCAAGCAACATCTTATCTGCTTCCTTTACATCGCATTCGACAAAGACACCATCACAGGCGTCAAAATAGACACAATGAAGGGCAGGAAAAAGAACAGGGTCATGGGAATCAGCAGTTCATTTTCCATATTCGAAGCGGTCTGTTGAATTTGCGAACGGTATTCGCGGGCCAAACCACGCGCAATTTCGACCATGATCCTGGGAGCGTCCACACCCTTGGCCGCCACGCGATCCAATTGCATGGCAAAACGGGATAACTCCGGCAAATCATGCTTGCTCAGTTCCTCCATCAAGATACCCTTGCTGGCGCCGCGGCTGAACATGGCCCGTTCGCTTTGCCTGGCGCGCGAGACAGCATCATTGATCACCGCGCCCAGCGGCCCGGGCAGTTCTCCGGCGCGGCTGACTGCCTGGCCGGCAGTGCTGCCGGCATCCATCTCAGCCGCAATGACCGTGGCAGTTTCGGGCAGCAGCCGTTTGACCAGCTTCTTGGTTTCATTGGCTTTGCCGTTGACCAGCAGATAGGGCATGAAGATCGCGAAGGGAACCATCAGCCAGGTGAAGATCGGCAAGCCAAACAAGAAGATCAGCAAGACCACCGCTATGGCGGCTGCCAAACCACGGGCGAGCATGCCGCCGACCGTCCAGCTTTTATATTCGCCGCTGATATTGGCCCAATACAAACTGGTTTTCCATGAACTGAAAAAACCGGAAGTCATACGCTTGGCCAGCCGTTCGCCGCTGCGATCGAAGAGAGAATTGGCCCCCTCGCCGACCATCTCGCGCACGCGCTTTCCGGCTGACTTCTCAAAACTCAATTGACCGGCAAGCAGGTATACAACCATCGCGATCGCAACCGCCGAAGCGTATAACAGAACTTGTTTGATCATATCGATATTCATGCCAGCCTCACATTAAGGTGTCGATCATATTACCCATGAACCCATACCCGAAGATCATCATCAGGATGGACAGCGCATAAACCGCCTGGACAACCGGCGATTCCATGGCAGATTTAAAGACCGGATTGCGCGCCATGATCAGGATCACGAAGAGCGTAACGCCGATGATCAGCTTGACCGCACCTTTGGCGGAATTCCCCGCGGACAGGCCAAACAACCTGGCTTCCATAACCCCTTCCAGATTGGAAGCAGCCAAAGCAAACGACCGTTTCCATTCCATACCGCCCGTGCGCCACAATCGACCGATCAGGAAAACCATAACTCCCAGAGAATTGGAGATGCGGAAGGCTTCTTCAACCAAACGCTCCAAAACCGAGACGCCTTGCTCCTGCCCGAGCCGCACAAAACGCTCCAGCAGCCATTTCTTCAAAGGACTATTCACCGCCAACACACTGGACTCTTCTTCCACCGCCTGGAGAATATTGGGGTTAACCTGGATGGTGGAGGTAAAACCGGAAAGGAAAATTGGGATTTCCTTGTCGATCTCGTTGCACATCTTCGTCCAGGCGCCGGCTGCGAACGAATTGACGATCATGATCCCGCCAATCCCACCTGCCATGCTGGTGACCAGGGGCAAGTTGAAGATGAAATGCAAAACGGCAATGAGCAGCACAGAAACAACAAAGCGGGCTATATTGAGTGCGAGATTTTCACGCTGATAAACGTCGATGTTGTAGCGGGCAAAAGCCAATCGGATCTTGAATTCAGGTGAACCGAAATCGGACGGTTTGATCTTTTTCTCCTCATCCTTCGCACCGATCAGATTCTTGACCCGGACAGAGGTTTTCTGCTTGAAAAAGGTGGATGAGATCTGCTGCCCGATAAAATAAACGACATAAGCTCCCAACGAAGCCCCAATGAAAGGCAAAACCTGAACAGCAAGCGCGTTAAAAGTTTCCATCTCGTTCACCTGACCGTCATCGGTTTCATATCCTCGTCACCCAAACGGTAAAGAGGATGAATGACCACTTCGTGATCTTTCAGCATTTTTTCCACTTCCCAAACGCCCAAAATGCGCCGGTCTTTGCCCGACCAACCCACCTGCACGATGATATCCACCGCCATAGCAAAAGTGCTCTTGGCATTGCGCATGTCGGTTTCCTGGGTATCTGAAATCAACAGGTTGCCGACACGGTAGATGGCGAATTCAGGGCTTTCGGCATGGAAAGTGGAGAGACCGGGATGGTCGCTCATCTGCGCGCGGAAAAGCGTCAGCGCAGCGTCTCCCGTGCGCACCTCGCCCACGATCAACCAATCCGGCGACATACGCATGGCATCGTCCACGCCATCTTTGATGGTATACGGCGGGACGGACGATCCGGGAGGCGCGGGGCGGGCTTCGAGCGTGACCACGTGATCGTGCTCCAGCCAGATCTCTTCAGGGTCCTCGATCTTTACAATGCGCGCCCCCTGGTAGATACCGCCGTTGCATAAAGCGGATAACAGAGTGGTCTTGCCGGTGTTGGTTCCGCCCACGACCAGCATGCGGGCTTTTTTGCCGATGATCTCCATTAATTTCTTGATAACGATCTCGGGAGCCACCTGCCAGCGGATGATATCGTCCGGGCGTACCGGGGCAGTCTGGTACAGGCGTATGCTGATGGAGGGCAGATCGGATTTACCCGTGGCAATGATGGGATGGATCAACTTGACGCGCGCGCCGCCCATCAACCCGGGCAGGGCTTCGATGCGGGGCAGCTTGGCATCCACCGTGGGAGTCGCTTCCGAAAGGGCGCGGCCGGATGTGCGCAGCAAAGCTTCCACCACGCGATCCACTTCCTGCGCTGCGATATTCTTGCGTACCGTTTCGAAAGTCTTCATGCCCTTCTTTTGAATGCGTAAAGTGCCATCCGGATTGATAAAGATATTGGAGATATCATCGCGTTTGAATAACGGCATAAGAAATTCGAGCCCGGAGACGCGAGCCACCAATTTTTGCGCCATATTGGCGATCGCATCCACATCGGCATCGATGCGGTTTTCGTTGAGAACTTTCTGGATAACCCCTCGTGCGGTCAGGTGTAAACGGTCCAGGTCGACCAGGTCGCGGAAAGTGAGGCCTTCCGACATGCGCGAAGCGCCTTCTTCCAGGACCTTGTGGGTCTCATCATCCGTTATGGTGCGGTAGAAAGTATCCAGCATGGCTTA
>CALGUJ010000099.1 GCA_937902055.1 uncultured Pelolinea sp. | reverse complement strand
CGAGAAGGAGTCAACTATGGCAAGCTATTATGATGTACCTGGCGGTCTAACGTGGGTGAAAAATAACCTGCATATTATCATTGGCAATAAATCCCTTGAGGAGATCATGGAGTTTGGCGATACCTGGCGCAGCCGCGGGCATACTCCTCTGGTCCATGTGATCAGCCCGGCGATGGATGATGGCAAGATGTGGGATAAACATATAGATCCATCGGGTCTATTGGATAATATTCCTTCTCATATTGACATGTTCATCGTCGATTTTTACAACCTGGTGACACCTGAACTTCCCGCGGTCTGGTGGACCAATAATTGGTTGTTATGGGAATATAAGAGTAGCAGCGTGTATTTCAATGGTTCACATAGTCAATTTGTTACGAAATTCAAGATTGATCCAGAGACTACCCAAAATGATGATTCTTCCAATGACGATGATTCTTCCAATACCACCAACACAATAACGTTAACCTCGACCACAACCTTCACGGCAACCGGGGATGTGAATGTCCATGTAGTCTGTCCACATTGCGGACAGCAAATTTTCTAAGAAGCTGTTCGTATTTCTGGAAACACACCTCTTATTTCGATGAATAAGAGGTGTGTTTTATTCATTTCTTGAAGATTTTGTCCAGCCAATCGTACGCTACTTGATGCGCCCTTGAAAAATTGTCCAACTGGCAATGATCGTTTGAGCCGTCTACTTCCCGGCTGAAAATATATAGAGTCTTGTCCTTTGATGAAATGTTCTCATAAAAGAATTTTGCCTGTTTGACCATTTCTTCGCCTTCGTCTTTACCTACAAGAGCCAGGGCTGGGCAGGTGATGGAACGAATATCTTCCCGAATGTTGTGACGATTGAATGATTCCAGTTCAAATTCTTCTGACAGACTTTGCGCTCCCCAGGTCCATGCAGAGTAATCCAGTAAGGCTTTGGTGATTGGCGAATTACGTAGTCGGCGTTTGATCACTTTATCGAGAATTGCGCGCGGAACACCTTTAATTAAAGGTCCGAGAAAACCTGAAAGTACCAATACCGGAATATCGACAACAGGGGAATCGGGAATCACTGCCCGAATTCTTTTTTCAAAACTTGCCACTCGTGCGGCTACATATCCACCATAGCTGAATCCACCTAATGCAATACGCTCGTCAACCCCCGGTAGGATTTCAAGAAAATCCAAAACCGTTTCAAACGGTATCTCGTAATCCGGACGTTTAACACAATCCGGGTAAAGATGGACTGTGCCACGATGCCCGGGATATTCGAATGTGAGATAGTTGTATCCACGTCGGACAGCGCCGAAACCGGTTGTGATAAACATTTCTTCCCCAGAAGAGTCATTACCTCCAACACTGATCATCGTTGGCCGGTTTACAGAACGATTGTCGGGACGCCAAAAATATCCCGGAAGAAGTTTATTTTCAAACGGAATCTGTAAAACTTGGATGGGTGGATCGAATAGGGGGCAAGCGGCATGAAATGCATCATAACTTTTTTTCCATAATTCATGGAACCGGGGATGACTTGGCGAACATCCATATTCAGCGGTGCGAAAGTAATTGCTCGCTCGGATGAACGATTCCCGTGCACTTACCGGGCATCCGCTTCTGAAAGATTCTTGACCATGGAGTAATACTTTTTCACCAAGATCAGCCCAGGCATTGATCCAGCTTTCTCCATCAATTTCATTGATTCGACTGGCAGTAAAAAGACATTCACCAATCTCCGCAGCTTTTTCGCTCATTTGTTCAAGAGTGCGTTTAAAAACCCAATCAGTCTCGTGATCTTTAAAAACACCCAACCCATGAGGGGATCGAGCTGCTCCTAAAAATTTTTTACTCATTTTTTTCTCCATAATAAGACACAATGTAATAAATGAACAAACTGTCATAATTAAGATAAAATTAACCTCGATCAAAGTCAAGGAATTAATCACATCAATTTTTGCTTGATGTCAAGTTTGAACAGGTGATCAAAATATGGAAAATAAAATCGAGACCAGGCACGATAAAAGGCGTTTGCGTACGATTATGCAATTGAAGCAGGCAGTAATGGAATTATTGCTTGAAAAAGGATATGATGCAATATCCATTCAAGAGATCACTGACCGGGCGGATCTTGGCAGGGGAACCTTTTATATTTATTATCGAAATAAAGAAGAAATCGTATGGGATATTGTTGAGGACGGATTTAAACAAACGACTCAAGAAGCTATACAGATGGCCGATGGGAAAATGCCGCAATCCCCTGAATATTATAGTTATGTCAATATATTCCGCCATGCTCAGCAAAACCGTGATCTATACAGGATTATGTTGGGTGGGCAGGGTTCATCTGTTCTGACAAAACGCGTTCAAGATTACCTGGCAGCCGATTTCATTCGAGATAATATGAAATATGGAATTTATAACAACAGAAATGTATCACTCGAGATATATGCCCAGATTTTAACAGGCGCATTGTTCCGATTACTGATCTGGTGGTTGGAAAGTCCAAATGAATATAATCCTGAACAAATGGCGGAATTTCTGCAAAAATGTGTTGGATGAGAGATTCAGGGTAACGCGGCTTTTGCAGCAGAATTTCCCGCCAACCAGCCTGTTGAAAATGCTGCCTGCAAGTTATAACCCCCGGTATCTGCCGCCAAATCCAACACCTCACCGGCAAAATACAAGCCTTGCATCAACTTGGATTGCATGGTTCTTGGATCCACTTCTTTTAAGGACACTCCTCCTGCGGTTACCATGGCAGCGTCCAAAGGCAGATGGCCGTTGATTTCCACGCGAAAATCCTTCAACCATCGAAGCAGATTTGCGCGATCTTGGATACTAATTTGATGGCATGGTTTATCGAGCGGAATGTTGCAGGTATCCGCCATAACCATTACCATTTTTTGAGGAAGAAGATTTTCAAGTAAGCTGCGGAAGTGCCTTTTTCCATGTTCATCGATATCCCGCAACAATCTCGCTTCCAATTTCTTTTCGTCCATTCCGGGTTTAAGATCAATCGAGAGTTCAACCTTGTTTTTTGCTCTCAAAGCATCAACCATTTTCCCGCTCATGCTCAAGATTATCGGCCCGGAGATACCGAAGTGTGTAAATAATAACTCGCCAAAATCTTTAATTGAGGATTTCCCATTGATTAAGACGGTAGCTTCGATATTTTTTAAAGATAACCCCTGCATCCGTTGGCAAATATCCCCGGCAGTTTTCAAAGGAACCAATGCCGGTCGTATTGGAATTATAGTGTGTCCAATTTCAGTGGCGATGCGGAACCCATCGCCGCTTGAACCGGTATGGCTGAAGGAAGCTCCACCGGTGGCCAGGATGACTTGTTGACATGGAATGATCAATCCCGAATTGGACTCAACTCCCGTGATAATCTGATCTTCAAGCAATAAACGCTGAACAGCCGTATTGGTTTGGATCTCGACACCTTGATTGACCGACCAAACGGCAATCTTTCGGGTGATTTGACTGGCATCACCCTCGGCCGGAAAAACTCGCCCGCCACGTTCGACGATTGTGTTAACTCCAATCGAGGCCATGAAATCAATAAGGTCCTCGTTGAAAAAAAGGCTGAATGCCTGGCGTAGAAATTGACCTTCACGGCCGAAGTGAGAAATAAATTCTTCTTGAGGAGCAATATTGGTGATGTTGCAACGGCCTTTACCGGTGATGCGCAATTTCAATCCGGGTTGATCCATTTTTTCCAATAGAAGAGTATGCGCGCCAAGTCTGGCCGATTGACCTGCCGCCATCAGCCCGGCAGGTCCGCCGCCAACCACAACTACTTGATAAGTATGTAACGCTTCCATTCTGGTGTTTAACTATAATCGAAAAAATCGCAACTGAATGAAAACCATAACCGTTTTACGATAGAATTTGAAAGATCTCTTTGTGATAAAATCAAAATCGATTTTACACTTAGAATAACAACCATCCGTTAGCGAAGGATATTTTTCATTCAAACAAAATCCATGACAAAATTAATTATTCAAATTCCATGTTTCAATGAAGAAAAAGCTCTCCCCGTAACATTAAAAGAATTGCCAAGGGAATTACCGGGTGTTTCGAAAATTGAATGGTTGATTATTGATGACGGCAGTTCAGACCGGACAATCGAAGTGGCCAGGGAATTGGGAGTAGACCATGTTGTCCATTTGATTCGTCATCAAGGGCTTGCGAAGGGATTTATGGCCGGTTTGCAGGCTTGTGTGGAATTAGGTGCAGATGTTATTGTTAATACGGATGCCGATAATCAATATTTTGCGGGGGATATCCCCAAATTAATACAACCGATCCTGGATGGAAAAGCAGAGATTGTTGTGGGCGCAAGACCAATCGGCGAGATCAAACATTTTTCACCATTGAAAAAGATGTTCCAAAAATTGGGATCCTGGGTTGTACGCAGGATCAGCCAAACAGACATTGAAGATGCCCCAAGCGGTTTTCGTGCTATCAGCCGTGAAGCGGCTATGCGGATGCATGTTTTTTCCGAATACACCTATACAATTGAAACCATTATTCAGGCTGGGCAAAAAGGAATGGCAATCGTCTCTGTTCCTGTTCGCACCAACGATTTCTTACGCAAGTCGCGTTTGATTCATAGCATCCCCGCATACCTGGCGCGTTCCTTCAATACGATCATGCGTATTTTCATGACTTATCAACCGATGGAATTCTTTCGTATTCCTGCCATGATTTTCTTCTCTTTGGGTACGATTTTGGGATTACGGTTCTTATATTTTGTGATCGTAACCGGAAACAGTTCCGGCCATATTCAATCTTTGATTTTGGCTGCAGTACTATTAATACTGGGTGGGATTTTCTTTGTTTTTGGATTATTGGCAGATCTAATATCGGTTAACCGGAAGTTGCTGGAAAACGTTGAATATAGGATTCAGCGTCTCGATGAAAAAATTAAAAAAATCAATCAAAAATAAATTTCAAGCAAGCACCATTCGTTTTAGTCAACCGCAACGCTCAAGAGTTAATTAACATCGCATCGACTCGCGAACAAGGAACCTGAATCAGCAATCTGGATTGTGGATGGGATGTTATTTACAGGAATCGATTCTTGGTTTTAGCATTTTAGAATAGAGAGAGCAGAAATCCTATGAAAGCACAAAATCCAGTCATATCCATAATTGGCGGAACAATTTGGGGAAATCGTGGAGCGGAATCGATGTTGACTACAACTATCGGAATGATCCGCGAAAGTTTTCCGGATACAAAATTCTATATTTATAGTTATTTACCCAAAAAAGATCGTGAGTTGATATCTGACCCAAAAATCGTTGTTCTCAGCGGTAAACCGATCTCAATGATAACCCGTCATTTTATCGGTGCATTATTGGCAGCGATAATCAAATTTTTTGGTTTAAAAATTCCAAAATCAAATTTCTTCAGAATTGCCAATGCATTGGATGAATCCGATTTATTATTGGATGTGGGCGGAATTACATTCTCGGATGGCAGAGAAAAATACCTTCCTTTTAATATTCTGACAATTTGGCCGGCAATGATAATGAATGTCCCGGTGATCAAACTGGCTCAGGCAGTAGGCCCATTCCATCATTTTGTTAACCGGATCAGCGCTAAATTATTTTTGATACCTTGCCGGCATATCTTCGCGCGTGGCGAGAAGACTGCCGATTTCCTTAAAGAATTAGGTTACCCCAGGGAACAAACGGATATTGTTGCCGATGTGGCTTTCTTATACGCTCAAAGTTTTTCACTCTCACATGAAAACGAAGAGCGTGTAGCCGATTTACTCAAGAGGATTAAGAACACAAAAAAACAAATTGCGGTCTTTACTCCCAGCATCCTGGTTGAGAATCAATCGACTAAATTGGGTCTTGATTATTCCGGCAAGTTTTTCGAAGTGATTAAAGATCTGGGAACTGACAATTATCACTTTGTATTTATGCCCAATGCCACCCGGGAGGGTTCAGAAAAGACCCACAACAACGACTTGCTGACAATAGAACGAATGCGCACTGCAGCGGAAAATGGCGCTTTACCAGCGGAAATGTTGGAAGCTGTTGATTGGATTAATTACGATATCAACACATCCTCAATTCGCACGATTGTGTCTACGGCCAATATTCTGGTAACATCGCGCTATCATGCCATGATCTCTGGGTTATGCCTGGCTGTTCCTACCGTTGTAATCGGATGGGGACATAAATATAAAGAAACGATGGATTATTTTGGGTTGGGAGAATATTCCCTGGATTTTGGTAATAGTCAAATTAATCTGACCGAAATCGTGAAAGGTGCGCTAGAACAACAAGAGACCATTCATAAACAGATTAAACGGAATATAGAAAAAGTCAATAAGAAAGCTGAAATTCAATTCGATTTTATCCAACGAGAACTTTCTAAATGAAAAGACAAATCCTTGACGTTGCCAAATGGGCTTGGGTCGTAATCGTCGTTGTTGTTGCTGGTTTTTATTTTTACAGGAATTACCAGGAAATATCCGATTATTTGGCAACCATTTCAATTTCGCATCTTGTGGCCAGTTTTTGTTTGTTAATGGTTGGAAAACTCGCCCTTTCTGAAATGACCCGTTATTCCTTAAAAAAGATTAACGTGAATTTAAATTACAGCGATGCTTTGACTATAACCTCGGTGACACAATTAGGGAAGTATTTGCCGGGTGGAATATGGCATATTGCCGGAAAACTCGGGATTTATAAAGCACGCCAGATCTCATTGAAAAAAGCCACTCAAGCTATCATATTTGAAAATGTTTGGCTGCTCTCATCCGCGTTCGTAATTGGCGTGTTACTTCTAATGGTATCAAGCCGCGACGTGTTGTGTACATTAAACCGATATTTTTGCGATGTCAATATTCAACTATTGATAACCATCATTTTGCCGGTGCTCTGGGTTGGCGGGTTGTTTATATTTGAAAAATTGTTTTTCAAAGGCAGCGAAGTGATTATCAAAGATTTTGCAATCAAGTTCTTTGTGATGATCGCGATCTGGTTGTCGTTTGGATCCAGTTTCTGGTTGATATTCCCACAGATTGGCACCAATTTTCTGGTTCCTATCACAGGTGCGTTCAGCTTGAGTTGGGTAATCGGTTATGTTGCGATTTTCGCCCCTGGCGGAATTGGCGTACGAGAGTACTTGATCACGATCCTGCTTGCGTCCTTCTTTTCGGGCCAGGAAGTTGCTATTTACGCCATTATGCACCGCCTGATTTGGGTGCTTGAGGAGATATTCCTCGGAGCCGGGACAGCACTGGTCTTTGGCGTTCCTATATCGGCAAATGAGAATAGCGAAACTAACCAGTAGATAATGAAAGACGGACGTCCACTATGTACCTTTTGAGTGAACTTTCCGAAGGGTATTACGTTTAAAATATCCTGTCTGGTATAATCCCTTGAATGTTCCCCATCGTTGCCCTGGATATTGAAACAACCGGTTTGGATCCTTTACGAGATGCCATTATTGAAATCGGTGCGGTTAAATATGACGACGGTCAAATTGTCGATCGCTGGCATTCTTTAATAAATCCGCAACGCATGATCCCTGCGCCGATTACCCAACTTACCGGTATCACTAATGAAATGGTACGGGATGCCCCGCCGATCAAAGCTGTGATTCAACAATTTGCCGATTTTGTGGGTGAGTTTCCGGTTGTGGGGCATAACGTAAATTTCGATTTAGGATTTTTAAAAGTCCAACATTCATTTGACCATAATACAGTCAATGATACTTTTGAAATCGCCGCCGTTATTTTACCGAGTGCACCAAGGTATAGCTTGAGTGCATTGGTAGATACGCTACAAGTCTCAAATCAACAACCTCATCGCGCCCAGGAGGACGCCGAAGCCACATTGGCTGTCTGCATTCGCCTGTTTGAAAAAGCCTGCGAGCTGCCTTTGCACCTGTTGGCGGAAATTGTCCAGGACGCTCAAGGCGTTGACTGGGATGCACGCTGGTTTTTTACCCAGGTCCTCAAAAAACGCACTCAGGAAACTCCCCAAGCTCGGCAATCAAAACAACAGGATTATGGAGTCCTGTTTAGCGAACCCTCTGAACTTCTGGCTCAACCGTTGAAACCCAACCCAACTTTACAATCCCTGGATGTCGAGGAGACAACAGCAATATTGAGCCCAGGTGGACCATTTTCAAAATATATAAAAAATTTTGAGAGCCGCAATGAACAGCTTGAAATGCTGCAGGCAATCACCAATGCGCTTTCCAATAGCCAGCATTTAATGGTGGAAGCAGGTACTGGAATTGGCAAATCATATGCATATCTGGTTCCGGCTGCTTTATGGTCCATGCGCAATAATACGCGGGTAGTGATTTCAACCAATACTCTGAACCTGCAGGATCAGTTGATCAACAAAGACATTCCGGATTTAAAGAATGCCCTGGGTATCGATTTGAAAGCGGGAGTTCTGAAGGGACGCGTGAATTATCTTTGTCCCAGAAGGTTGGAGGCATTGCGCCATCGTAAGCCGAGGGATGCCAGCGAGATGCGTTTATTGGCAAAGATTTTAGTGTGGCTGGAGAGTGGCGGTAATGGACTATTAAATGAGCTGAACCTGACCGGCCCGATGGAAAATGAAGCCTGGAAACGACTCTCAGCCCAGGATGAGGCTTGCAGTGCTGAAGTATGTCTCAATCGCATGGGCGGAATTTGTCCTTATTTTCGCGCACGTCAGGCAGCTTTAGCCGCTCATATCATTATTGTCAACCACGCGCTGTTACTTTCGGATGTGGTGGCGAATAACCGTGTTCTGCCAGAATACAAATATCTGATTGTGGATGAAGCGCATCATTTGGAAGACGCTTCCACCAATGCCTTGAGTTATCGTGTAACCCAGGCAGATATCGAGAGAATGTTTGATGAATTGGGGAGTTCGAATACCGGTAATCTTGGTCAATTATTAACTGCGCTTTCTAACCAAATTAAACCGGCTGAATACTCTGCCATTGCAAAGGTTGTAGAAAAGGCGACAGACCTGGCCTACCGTATACAGGCGCGCTTTCATGATTTTTTCAAAGGCATTGAAGAATTCCTCTATCAGGAACGCAATGGCAATGAAGTTGGGGATTATGGACAACAGGTGAGGGTTGTGGCTTCCACCCAGCATCAACCAATCTGGGATGATGTCATGATCGCCTGGGATGAGGTTGCCGACCCACTGGATACTTTGCAACGTACATTGACGGGTTTAATCAGTGGATTATCCGACCAGGATGCGGGCAGCGGGATGGAGCAGGTTGAAAATCTATTGGGCGAATTGTTATCAATTACCCACAATATTCAGGAAATGCAAAATTATATTCATGCTCTGGTTTCTGAGTTGGATAGCAACACAATTTATTGGATAGAGCTGGATAGCAAATACAATCGCTTATCCCTGAATTTTGCCCCGCTTGAAATTGGGCCGTTAATGGAGAAATATCTTTGGCATACCAAAGAGAGCGTAGTGATAACCTCCGCCACCCTGACTGCCAATAATAACTTCGATTACATTCGGACTCGTCTGAATGCTGACGAAGCCGATGACCTGATCCTTGGTTCGCCGTTCGATTATGAAAATTCGGCATTGCTTTTTTTGCCGACCGATATGCCGGAGCCAATCGATTATTTGAACCACCAACGCTCAATCGAAAGAGCAATTCTGAGAACTGCTCGTGCAACGGGTGGGCGCATGCTGGTACTTTTTACTTCGTATAGGCAATTAAAAGCTACTTCACATGTAATTTCTCCTCTACTGGCAAAGGATGGTATACAAGTTTACGAACAAGGCGAGGGAGCGTCTACCAGTGCACTCCTTGATTCTTTTCGCAGTACGAACCATGCAGTCCTTCTGGGGACTAAATCATTTTGGGAAGGTGTGGATGTACCCGGTGAGGCGCTTTCTGTTTTGTTGATCGTTAAACTGCCTTTTGATGTTCCCAATGACCCTGTTATCTCCGCCCGCGCGGAGACATTTGAAAATCCATTTAGCGAATACACACTTCCTGAAGCAATATTGCGTTTCAGGCAGGGATTCGGCCGGTTGATTCGCACGCAATCCGACAGGGGGGTGGTTGCGATCCTCGATCGTCGCGTGCGCTCCAAACAATATGGTCAATTATTTCTCCAATCGCTCCCAAGTTGTCACGTTGTTGAGAGCTCAATTGAGAATTTACCGGATGATGCGATACGTTGGTTGAATATCTAGGGATTCAAGAGCATGATAAGCCTTACTATACTGGTTGATAACAATACGTTCATTGACCAATATCTGGTTGGCGAACCCGCAGTATCTTATTACATCGAGAGTGACGGCCAAAAGATCCTGTTTGATACAGGCTACTCTGATATATGCTTGATTAATGCTAATCGACTTGGGATCGATCTCTCAAATTTAAACGCCATTGTTCTCTCCCACGGGCACCTGGATCATACCTGGGGATTGCAATATCTGGTAAGAATGCTTGCTGAAAAAATATCCACGAATCCCTCAACCGCAAAACCTGAATTAATTGCGCATCCACAGGTTTTTGCCAACCGGCAGTATAAGAACGATCCCGAAATTGGTTCCCTGCTGAAGGAAGAAAATCTTGTTGGTTTCTTTAATGTTAAGTTGAGCTCTGGACCTGTTTTCTTAACCTCTCAACTACTCTTCCTGGGAGAGATTGAGCGCAGAAATAACTTCGAGGCGCAGAAAAATATCGGCATGGTTCGCTTGAAGAACGGAGAAGTTATTCCCGATATGGTCATGGATGACAGTGCTTTGGTTTACCTCTCAGAAAAAGGATTGGTAATCATTACCGGCTGTTCGCATGCAGGGATATGCAATATCGTTGAACAGGCAAAAAAAATTACAGGTGAAACACGAATTGTTGATATCATCGGCGGATTGCATTTACAAAAACCATCAATCGAGCAAATGCAGGGAACTTTGGATTATTTTAGACAAAATAAAGTGGATCAATTACACGCCTGTCATTGCACTGATCTGAAATCGAAAATCCAATTAGCATCAGTAACGAATATTGCTGAAGTTGGATGCGGCTTG
>CALGUJ010000098.1 GCA_937902055.1 uncultured Pelolinea sp. | reverse complement strand
GTTCCAGACCGCATTCCGCCAGGGCGGCTGCCACGGTCTGGCGCGCCATCAGGCGGAAGGTGGTCAACTTCCCGCCGGTGATGGTGATCAGCCCATCCTCGTTCCAAACCTGGTGGGCGCGGGATTCTTTGGATGGCGTGGCAGCGCCCGTGTTGATGATGGGGCGCAGCCCGGCAAACGAGGAAACGATGTCCGCGGTATTTAAATGCAGGCTGGGAAACAGGAAATCCAGCGCGCTTAGGATGTAATCCGCCTCGGCCGGGCTGGCAAAGGGTTCCTGGTAGCCTGATTCCAATTCGGGCGCATGATCCACATCGGTGGTACCCACCAAGCTGGCGCCTTCCCATGGCAGCGCGAACATGGCGCGGCCATCGGACGGATGGAAGATGGTCAAAGCTTCGGGGATGGGTAGTCTTGCGCGGTCGAAGATCAAATGGCTGCCGCGCAGTTTGCGAAGGCGCGCGGGTTGGCCCAGGTTGGCGCGGATCTCATCCGACCAGGGGCCGCCGGCATTCACCACCACCTTGGCTTTCACTTCGGCAGTCCTGGCCGGCGTGGAGGCGGTATCCTGCAGCGATACACCGCGCACCCTGCCGGTGTGGTCGCGCAGCAGGTTTTCCACGCGCGCGTAATTGAGCGCCGTTGCGCCGGCTGCCGCGGCTTCACGCAGCACGCGCAGCACCAAGCGCGCATCGTCCAGGACGGCGTCCTGGTAGCGGAAGCAGGCCAGCATGTCATTGGTTTTTAGATACTGGAACTTTTGCCGGACTTGATCCGCGTCCAGTTTCCGGTGATCCCATTTGGGCGCCATCAGGTCATAGATGACCACGCCGCAATGCAGCAAGCCGCTGGAGACGTGATAATTTTCATAATTGGGCAGGTTGAACGCCAACGGCGTGACCAGGCCGGCGGCTTCGCGCAGCAATTCCTCGCGCTGTTGCACCGATTCATAGGTGACCTGGTACTGGCGGTTGTAGAGGTAGCGGAATCCGCCGTGCGCCAGCTTGGAGGAGCGGCTGGAGGTGCCGAAGGCAAAATCGCGCGCTTCAACCAGCAAAACTTCCAATCCGCAAGCGGCCGCCAGGCGGGCGACCCCCGCCCCGGTGATGCCGCCGCCGATCACCAGCATATCCCATTCCCGATCGAGCCCCGACCAGATTTGTTCGCGCCACCCTTGCTGCCACATCATTGTTTATTCTCCTTCGCACTCTTAAGGCTTGGGCTGGCCAGCCGCGTCCATAATTCGCAGCTTTCCGCCATCACCCTGCCGGCCAAACTTCCGGCTGACGTGCTGTCGCCGGAAAGCGCCAGTTTGTTCAGTTCATCGTAGAAACCGCGCGAGTGTTGGCGGGATTCCGCATGGCTGAAATATGGGATGCCCATGATCTCGTACAGGCGGCGCACGCTGTTGACGAAATGCGTAAAAAACGTGTTGCCGGAATGGATGGTGAGCAGCCAATGCAACTGCCAATCAAAATCCGCGTAACTTTTGGGTTGGTCATCCAATTGGGAAGAAGTGTTCAAGAACTCAACAATCGCCTGGGGTGAATTCTTTACCGCCAGGCTGGTATAAGTTGGGGCCAGCAAGGTGCGCACGGTCAGCAGGTTGACCACGAAATCATCCGGCAGGGGCGCCTGGTATTGCGCCAGCGCGATGGAAACCCCCAACCCGCCTTCCCGCCAGAAATCGCGCACGCGCGTGGGCTTGCCGTGCCGGATGTCCAGCCAGCCGTCCCTTTCCAGGCGCTGCATGACTTCGCGCAGGGTGGGGCGGGTGACGCCCAGCAAGGCTGCCAGGTCGCGCTCGGCAGGCAGGTTGGAATTGATGGGAAACGTCCCGTCCAAAATGGCCCGGATCAAACGCGATTCGGTGATCTCGCCGGGTTTCAGGGGCGGCTGCCAGGAATTGTTCTTCATAGTCGAATTGCCTTTTCTGATAAGAGGTCTTACCACTTACACTATAGCAAATTCGACGAACCCGCGTCAACAGGAAATTCATCATTAGAATCATTGACGTTTGAACAAGCAGGCTTAAACAGAAAAAGCCGCGTTCGGTTGTTGTGGACGCGGCTTTTTTAATCGATGCGGTGGTTTACTTGCTCTCTTCTTCCTTGGTCACGTCTTCCAAAAGCGTAACCGTGCGCAGGGTGTTGTCTTCGATCGAGATCATCAGCATCAGGAATTCGCCGTAGCCGTAAAACAGCACGGCATACAACAATCCGAACACCAGGAGCATGATGGAGCCGAACAAGCCGACGAAGACGCCGCTGGTTTCATCCAACCCCATGGCCTCAAACATGTCGCCGCCGGAAAATGACACCACCAGGGCGATCAGGCTGCCCAACACCGCGCAAACAGCGGCTACGACCCCCAGGATTTTCAGAACAGTTGAAAGTGTTCTCAATACACCAAAGCGTTTTTTCATTTTATCCTCCGTTATGTATATAAAATGTACTATTGCAAGAACTATGCTAACAATATACGTTAAGTCGTTCAAATAATCAAGCGATTAAAAGCCAAACGCCTGGGTGAGGGGGGCACCCAAGCGTTTGGTACTTATTTTATATCATAAGATAAAGGATCATGCAAGCATAAAATCTTAATATTTACAAAATTATTACAAAAGATTAATAAATTCCTTCTTTCTCGATTCCGCGCTGTCCAGGGCTTCCTGGGCGGCGGATTGGTTGGCTTCACTGTCGCCGCCGAACATCAGCGCCAGTTCCACCCTGCGGCGGTCGGCTGTCAGTTCTTCCACGTTGGTCATGGTGCGGCCGTCCTGAACCTGTTTGTACACGTGGTAGTGGTGGTTGCCGTAAGCGGCCAGTTGCGGCAGGTGCGTGACGCACAGCACCTGGTGGCGGTTGCCGAGCTGCCACAATTTTTCGCCCACCATCGCCCCGATGCGCCCGCCGATGCCCTGATCGATCTCGTCGAAGATCAGGGTGGGAATCGTATCGGCTTTGGCCAGCACGTTTTTCAAGGCCAGCATCAAGCGCGAAGTTTCGCCGCCGGAGGCGATCTTTACCAGGGGTTTGAGCCCTTCGCCAGGGTTAGGCGCGATCAGGAATTCGACCTGGTCGATGCCGCGCTCGTCGAATTTCACCTGCGAATCGTCTTCCAATGGCAGGCCGTTTTCCACTGCCTTGAATTGCATATCCACCGCGAAGCGGGCGCCGGCCATGTGCAGATCGGCCAATTCCCTCTCAACCTGCCCGCCCATGGTTGCAGCCGCGGCTTTGCGCGCTTCGGATAGCGTCAAAGCCTTGCGCGCGGTTTCCGCCAACTGGGCGGCTTCCAAAGCCTCCAGTTCTGCGATCCTTTCTTCGGCGTTGGTGATGCGGTTCAATTGCAGACGCGCTTTCTCGGCGAAATCCAGAATGGCTTGTTCATTTTCGCCGTATTTTCGCTTAAGCGTGTTGATCAGCGCCAGGCGGTTTTCAGTCTGCTCCAGGCGCTTGGGGTTGTACTCGATGGCTTCCAGGTAGTTTTGCAGATCGCGGCTGGTATCGGAGCTGAGGGAACTGATATTCTCGCACTGGTCGGCCAGCGGTTCGAGGCTTTTGTCGATATTGGCCAGCGCTCTCACGGCGCTGACCACCTGCCCGAGCATGGAGTTGATGGCGGGTGACTCGGGCGAATCCTCTTCCAGCAAGCTGTAAGCCTGCTTGGCCAGCGAGGAAAGTTTTTCCGCATTTGCCAGGCGGCTCAACTCTTCGCGCAGCTCATCCTCTTCCCCCACGCGCAATTTGGCGGCGTCGATCTCCTGGATTTGGTAATTCAACAAGTCGCTCATGCGCGCCGCGTCCTGTTCGGCCTGGCGCAGGTCTTTCAATTCCTGCTGGGTGGCTTTCAGGACGTGGTAACTTTGCTGATAATCATCCAGTGCGGCGCGGTCGTCGGCGTACCGGTCGAGCAGCTGCAAATGCTGACGGACGGTCAACAGGGAAAGATGCTCGGATTGCCCGTGGATATCCACCAGGAAAGCGCCCAGTTCTTTCATCAGCGAAACGTTCACCACGCGCCCGTTGATGCGCGCGATGTTGCGGCCTTCGCGCCGGATCTCGCGGTTGAGCAGGATGTTCGGCTCGCCTTCATACAGCCCCTCGCTGTCGAGCAATTGAACGATCTCCTGCTTGTGGTCGGGCGGCATGCTGAACAATGCTTCCAGGTTGGCGCGTTCCACATCCGAGCGGATCATGCCGGTTTCGGCGCGGCCGCCAATCAAAGCTTCAATGGCATCCAGCAGGATGGATTTGCCTGCGCCGGTTTCGCCGGTGAACGTGGTCAATCCCGGCTCGAATTTCAGTTCTAGCTGGTGAATGATGGCGAAATTCTCGATGCGCAGTTCTTTTAACATGCCGCTATCCGATCTTGATGCCGGTCAACCGGTAAAAGACCGAACCGGTGACCAGGACGGTAAACGCGCCCTGCCAGATCAAAGGCAGCAGCGCGTAGATGTTGAAGCTGCCGAATTGCAGGCCCGCAGCCAGCGCGAAAATCCGCGCGATCAACATGGGCAGGCTGCCCAGCGCCGCGGCGGTGGTGGCCGCTATGAAAAGCGGGCGGGAGCGGCGGTTGCGGATCAATTTTTTGATGGCTTCCACGATCACCATTCCCAGGAACGGAGATGCGAAAATGGTAAAAAACCCGATAAAAGCGGGGATGTAGCTGCCGAAATATGCCAACCCGGCCGCGACCACCACCGCGATGATGAAGTCGCCGGCCTGGGCATTATCGAATATTTTTTGCTGGCCGCGCACGCATTCCTTGCAGCGGTAACCGGTGGGGGTCAGCACGGCGCATTGCGAACAGATCGGCCGCTCGCATTTGTTGCAGCGCAGCATGGTTTCGCGGTTGGGATGTTTATAACAGGTAAGGGTTTCGCTATCGGTCATGGGATTCTCGATACACTCTAAAATTATAACTCTGGCATTCTTATCCAGAAAAATTCACGCTCAACGCAGTTGGTTCAGGGATGGATTCTGTTCCATGAACCGATTCAGGGCGCGGTAAAAATAACCCGCATCGCGAAAACGGATGTAGTGCGAGTTCAGCTCGCTGGAACTGATCAGGACGGAATCGCCGTCTTCCATGATGACCGCGTCGTGCCCGTCCACGCTGAACACCGCTTGGTGCGAAGTTTTTACCGAAATGGTCACGCTGGCGCCCTCATTGAGAATGATGGGTTGGTCGGGAGAGAGGTGCGGGGCAACCGGCACCACGATGATGTTGCGCAGGTCGGGCGGCATGATGGCGCCGCCGGCCGCCAGGGCGTAAGCGGTGGATCCGGTGGGCGTGGCGGCGATCAGCCCGTCGGCCACGTAAGAGGCCATATGATGGCCGTTCACTTCCGCGTCCAGGCGGATCGGGCGCACATGCTGGCCGCGGCAGACCACCACTTCATTGACCACCAGCCAGCTGCCGCGGCTGGTGCCTTGATGGAAATGCTCTGCCTCCAGCAGCATGCGTTTCTCGATGCGGTATTCGCCTTTAGATCGGAAGAGCGTCGTGTAGGGAAAGAGTGTAGATCTCGGTGGTC
>CALGUJ010000097.1 GCA_937902055.1 uncultured Pelolinea sp. | reverse complement strand
GCCGGAGCTGATCTGCCCGTCCAACGGAAAGCCGTTGAGAGAAATCGCGGCTGAATTGAAAAGCTCAGCTTTCGCTGAGCCTTTTGAACCACATAATTGATCCGTTCTCCTAAAATTCCAGCGGCCGCGCGCCGCGGGAAATGTTATCCAGGAATTCAACGCGCGTTTTTTCATCACTGCGGAAAGTTCCCAGCATGGATGAAGTGGTCATGCGCGCATCATGCTTGCGCACGCCGCGGATCATGCCGCACATGTGCACCGCTTCAATCACCACACCCACCCCGCGCGGCTGCAACAAGGTAAAAATGAAATCGGCAATCTGGCGGGTCATCTTTTCCTGGATCTGCAAACGCCGCGAGAACATATCCACGATTCGCGGAATTTTTGACAACCCAATCACCTTGCCCTTTGGCAGATAAGCCACGTGGGCGCGTCCGATAAAGGGCAGCATGTGATGTTCGCACATGCTATAAAACTCGATGTCGCGTACAATGACCATATCGTCGTAATTGGCTGTGAAAACGGCATTGTTCACCAACTTGATCGGATCGGTGCGGTAGCCTTCCAATAACTCGCCATAGGCTCGTGAAACCCGCCCCGGTGTCGCCAGCAATCCCTCGCGATTGGGGTCCTCCCCGATTGCTATCAGGATATCTTTGACTGATTTTTCAATCGTGGCGAAATCGATCTCCGAATCGCAAAATAATTCCGCCGCGTTAAATACCGGTGTGTCCTCGCAATTATCTATTTTTTTATTGACCATGGTTCTCCTAAACTGATAAAAAAGATTCTTTATTATACAAATTGGCTAATTGATTGATATTAATGAATTGTTTGAAAGGATGGCCCATCCGTTAATAATCAGTCGAGCAATTTTCCCTGCCGTAAATCTGCTAGCGACTTTGAACCGGTGGCAAACATGCACAAGCATAGCTGCCGGTTGAGCACCTCGATTGTTTCCCGCAATGCGTTTTCTGATTGCATAACCGCCCGCAGCAGCGGGCCGGCTATTCCGACCAGGCTGGCTCCCAACGCCAGGCATTTGCCAATCTCGATCCCGTCAGTGATGCCACCCGAAGCAATCAGCGCAGCATTCGGTAACGCTGTGTGAATCTCGCGCAAACAATGCGCAGTGGGAATGCCCCAATTTCGGAAAGCGCTCGCAGTCGCCGTCATGGTCTGGTCGCTACCGCGGTGTTTCTCGACCTCCGACCAGGATGTGCCGCCCGCTCCAGCAACGTCAATCGCGCTGGCGCCGGCTTCGATCAATCTGCGGGCTGTCCCGCTGTTGATCCCCCATCCCACTTCTTTGACTACCACAGGAACCGGCAATTCATGGCAAATATGCTCGATCTGTTTCAGGAGGTCTTTGAAATTGGTATTGCCGTCCTCCATCAATGCTTCCTGCAGCGGATTTAAGTGCAGGATCAACGCATCCGCTTCCAGCGCATCCACAGCAGCTTTACAGTGTTCAATGCTATAGCCGTAATTCAATTGGATGGCGCCCAAGTTGGCAAACAAGAGAATATCCGGCGCGATTTTTCGAACTTTAAATGTGTCCATTTGCTGCGGATGTTCCAGGCCGATCCGCTGCGAACCTACGCCCATGGCAATCTTGAAATGTTGGGCGGCTTCAGCCAGACTGCGGTTGATCCGGTGGGCGGCATTTGTTCCCCCGGTCATGGAAGAAATCAGCAATGGAAAAGACAACTCTTTTTGAAAGAAGGTGGTGCGGCAATCAACCTCGGACAGATCGATCTCAGGCAGGGCATTGTGAGTAAAATGAAAATTCTCCAGCCCGTTGAGGATCCCTGACCGAACATCCTGCCGGGTATTGATCGCCAGATGGTCATCTTTTCGGGTATGGATTTCAGAATGCTTCGACATTTTCTAAAGTATACACGTTTGTAATCAATTAATAATATAATAGTTCAGAATATCCAAATGGAGGTCGTAGATGAGCGACGTACTTGAAGGCGTAAAAGAAGTGATTGTTGACGTGATGAAAATTGATGCGAAAGACATCTCATTGGAAACGCGTTTTATCGAAGATTTAAAGGCCGATTCCATGGATCAGTTTTTCCTGATCGATGGCCTTTGCGAGAAATTTGATTTGTCCATCTCGGATGAAGACGCCCGCCAGATTAAAAGCGTTAAGGATGCGGTGACTTACATCGAAAAAACCAAATAATCGATTTACGACTTTAATAAAAGAGCCGGGATTTCTTCAATCGAAGAAGCCAGCCGGATTCCAGCATTTTTGATCAAATCGATCTTGTATGCGGCTGACCCTGCTCTTTTTTCTATGATGGCGCCGGCATGGCCCATGCGCCGCCCTTCGGGAGCAGACTTCCCCACGATAAACGCGTAAGTCGGTTTGGTCACGTGTTGTGAAATGTATTTCACCGCGTCTTCCTCGAAGCGCCCGCCAATCTCTCCGACCATCAGGATTTTCTCCGTTTCCGGATCGTCCTCGAACATCTCCAAAATCTTGTCAAATCCCATTCCCAAGATTGGATCGCCGCCGATTCCGATACAGGTAGAAATTCCCCCACCGGCTTTTCTGATTTCATTCACGATCTCGTAGGTCAATGTTCCCGAGCGAGAGATCACCCCGATGTTGCCCGGAATGGCAATTTCTCCCGGAATAATGCCGAGCTTCACCTTGCCCGGGGATAACAATCCGGGCGAGTTGGGGCCGACCAATTGGGTATCGGAAGTGGCCAGGTAACGCTTCACCCGCATCATATCCTGCATGGGGATTCCTTCCGTCACGCAAAATATAAACTGCAAACCGGCGTCGATGGCTTCGAACATGGCATCGGCAGCCCGGTCGGCGGGTACGAAAATAACGCTGGCTTCCGCACCGGTAGCTTCAATCGCAGTTCGCACCGTATCGAAGACCGGGATCTTTTCGTCCAGCACCCAGTCGCCGCCCT
>CALGUJ010000096.1 GCA_937902055.1 uncultured Pelolinea sp. | reverse complement strand
TGTGGTATTTCATAAAGGATGAAAAACAATCCTCATGTAAATGGCTATTGCTGCGCTGGCTGCCTTATCTCTTGATCATGGGTGCTTTCATTTTCTGGCGGCTGAAACTGGCGCAAATTCCTTATCCGCGCCCGCTGCTGCTGGAGACTTGGGTTAAATATCCCCCGGCCGCGCTGTCCTATTTGCTGTCGCGCTTTCCAACGGATCTATGGAAAGCCGGCGGGCTGGCCTGGGCTAATCCCTTTTCCCCTGATCGGATGAACACTTCCCTTTGGCTCTATCTGGCAGTAGGCGGAGCGTTGACCATGGCGATCTGCCTGGCTTTCCGGAAAGACATACTTGCCGATCACGCCAACCGGCGCGCGGCTCTTCTGCTCATCTCCGCCGGTTTTCTGGGCATGCTGGCCGGGGAAATTCCCTTGCTCGTCTCGCAGACGCCGCTGGAATTGGATTTCCCGCAAAATCGCGCGTCTTTATGCCTGATGGTCGGCGCCTGCCTCATGCTGGCAGGCCTGCTGCGTCTGCTGCCCGCGCGCCTGGGTTGGCTGGCGGCGGCGCTGCTGGCCGGTTTTTCAGCCACCTTTCAATTCGATACGGCGCAAGGCTATACGGCAGCCTGGCGGGAATTAAACAATTTCTACAATCAGCTCGCGCGCTGTGCCCCCGCGTTGGAACCCGGCACCGCCATCCTGTACGAAGAGCCGTTTATTCCCGCTTACCCAGCCAATTCGCTGGCGGCGTTGCTTAATTGGACCTACGATCCTGATAATCATGGCCAAGCTTTTTCCTACGACATGCTGCGCATCAGCGAACGCCTGGGTAATGAGCTGCCTGCGCTGGAATTGGATCTGCCCATCCGGCATGGCAACTTCACCGGAAGCACTTCGCGTGTTTTGGCAGTAACGTTGGACGAGCAGGACTGCCTGCAAATCCTTCGCCCTGCCGATAAACACAACCAGGATCTGCCTCTGCTCCTGCGTCAGTCGGCGCGCATTTCCAATCCGGGGCGCGTGATCGGAGGATCCTCGCCATCCGCCCAACCGCCCCCTTTCATGGCCAGCTTCGACCGGGACGTGGATTGTCCTTGCGATTCGTTTTATTAAAAAAATCCGCCTTAAGTGACTCAAGGCGGATGGTTGATCAAAAAGCCCGTTTTAGGGATTGCACACAACATCAACAACTTTATACCCAAAATCCTGATGATTGGGTTCATTGATATTTAAACCCGCCCAATGGCCGGCATCCGACCAGCCGATATTGATATTATGGCTGACGCTTTTGGTGCCGGCACTATCGAAGGTAACGCTGCCGCTGCTGGAACCGCCCTCGCAGTCGTTCCATTCGTAAGTCACCTTACCAGGCCCGTTGGTGGTGATCTTGGCGGTCACCTTGACGTTGCCCGGGCAATCGATGTGGATCGGTTGTGCGGCAGTTGAAAAACTCACGCTGGTCACGGCGAAAGGTCCAGCCGGCGCTCCGCCCACGTTGATCTTGACCCAATACTTGCCCAACTTTTCGCCATCGTCCGATTTCAGCCGCCAAACGCCGGTGTAATCACCGGGGTCGTCCGGCGCAGTCAGATGCACTTTAAAAGTGATGGTCTCGTTCGGCTCGATTACCGTGTTCACCTTGATCGATTTCTCGCCGCCCATGCGGTCGCCCTCTTCGAAAACGAATTCGTAATCCTCGTTCCAGTCGCAGTCGCCGGCGTTGCGCAGCGTCCAGCTCTTCTCGAAATCTTCCCCCGCATCGAATACCGTGCCGTCCTTGATTGTTTCGCTGACGTATTTGCTGGAGTTGCAGGGGGTCTCATCTTCCTCTTCGTCGTCCTCGTCATCATCTGTATCTTCATCATCGTCAGCATCTTTTTGCGTTTGGGGCTTGGGTTGGGGCTGGGCGGGCACCTGCGGTGCCTGGGGTTGGGCAGGCGCAGACTGGGCCTGGTTGTTCGCGGAGGCTGCCTGGGTCATTTGCAGCGCTTGCACGGTCAATTGCAGCTTCAGGTTTTCCGTTTCGGTATCAGCCTTGTCTTCGGATCCCCCAAAAGAAATTCTGCATGCCAGCAGGGTCAGCAGCATGATCCCCGCGATGAAAATTCTGACTCCTCTTCTTATATCCATAACACCCTCCCGATTATTTTCATATTAATATTGATTGATACTAATGTAGCATTAATTTTATATCTTGGGAATCGGGTAAATCGTATGCAAAAATTCCCGGAGGGGCCATGCTTCGAACCGGGAATTTATTTTTGTTAAGTAATTTAAGGCGTGCAGTTGACGTGAAAATTCATCGGGCCGAACCATTGATGGTTGGGATTGTCGATGTACAGCTTGGCCCAATAATCCCCGCTGCTGTCCGCGGTTACGTTGTATTCGACGATTTTCTTGCCGGCTTCATCAAAAGTGTATGATTTTGTGGAAGAACTCCCGCCCGCGCTGTCAGTCCATTTATAGGTAACCTTGCCGGCGGCGCTGCTGGTGATCTCGGCTTTGACGTTGATGTCGTTGGGGCAGCCGGTATCGATGGTGGTGTGCGGCATGTAAAAGGAAACGCTGGTCACCGCGAAAGGCCCCGGCGGGATGCCGACCATGATGTTCACCCAATACTTGCCCAGTTTTTCCCCGTCGTCCGCCAGCAGACGCCACACGCCGGTATATTCCCCATCCTCGTCCGGGGCATTCAGGTCGAGCGAGAAAGTGATCTCTTCACCCGGTTCAACGGCTGCATCCAGATACTGGGATGCATCGCCCCCCATGCGGTCGCCCTCCTCGAAGACAAACCGATAATCCGTATTCCATTCGCAGGAGCCGTTGTTGCGCAGCGTCCAGGTTTTGGTGAAACTATCGCCAGGGTCATATTGCTTCCCATCCGGGATGGTCTCATCCACCATGCGGCTGGAGTTGCATGGGGTGGGGTTGATTGTTGGCGTCTCCTCAACCTCGATTTCCGCCCCGCTATCCGTGCTGCCGGTCGATTGTGATTCACCTGAAGATGGAACAACCTGCGCGGCAGCCGTTTGCGTTTGCATCACTTGCAGGGTTTGCTGGATGGCATTCTGCACGTCGGTTGAATCCCCGCCGCCCAACGAAACGCGGCAAGCCAGCAATAATACCAGCAGCATGCACAGGGCTGCCGATCTGAGCCATTTTCCGTTTTTCATTCTTCCTCCCGGCATTCCATTGCATCTTTACTGTAGCATAAAACCCGTGTCAATAGAACAGAGATCATCGGCGGGATATTTTTGGCTATAATCAGGTGGTTATGGAGAAAACTCAGAAAAGGACAATGCTGATCCTTGCCATCGTGGGAGCGATCTACTTCGCGTTGTGTTTCATCCCCAACGCCTCCACCCTCGGCTCGACCAATCCGATTGTTTTTCTTGATCGCGACGAGTACGTCACTTACCCCATCGTGGAACGCATGCTGGCCTTTGAGGGCGATATCCACCGCATCTGGGGCAGCCTGATCATCTACGGCGATTATCATTACGGTTATCCCTTCTATTTTCTCTCCATGCTGGTGCTGCTGCCATTGCGCCTGATCCAGGGCGCTGATTTTTTCAACCACGTTTCTTTCAATATCCTGCTGCTCAGGCAATTCATCAACGTCCTGCCGATGGTGGTAACGGCTGGCGTATTGGTCTACGTTCAAACCCATTTCCTGTCGCTGTTGAAATCGCTGCTGGTTTTTCTGCTTTTGCTGACCATTCCGGCTGTGGTGCGCAGCAATCTGCACTGGTGGCATCCGGACGCGCTCATGCTGATGGCAATCGCGCTGACGTTCCTGCTCCTCGACTTGGATGAGTACCGCCTGGGTAGGTATTTCTATCTGGCGGCGGCGGCTTGCGGGCTGGCTTCGGCCATCAAGCTGATGGGCTTCTTTTTCTTCCTGGCTATCCCGGTTTACCTGCTGATCGCCCGGAAAAAGAACGGCCATGCGATCGGCAAGCTCGCCCGCAGCGCCTTGCTTTTCCTGGCTGTTATGGTTGCAGTGATTGTGTTGAGCAACCCCTTCCTTTTCTACAAAACCCCGCGTGAGGAAATGCTGGCCACCCAAAGCTTCAAAACGCAGGAACTCACCGGCGGGTATGACCATGAGGATTCGCTGTATTACTCCAAAGGCCCGCAATATTGGCGCTGGACGCTGAAGGTGTCCTACGGCAAGATCCGTTCGTTATATATTTTCGCGGCTGCCCTGCTTCTGGGCTGCTTTTACGGCACCCGAAAAGAACTGAACTGGCTGCTGGCTGCCTGGTCGGCGCCCCTGGCGGTGTATCTTTTATGGTTTGTCTCCCCCAAGCCCGATCATTATTTACTGCCGCTGCTCGTTCCGGTTTTTTCCACCATCACCAACCTGACCCATCCCCTGAAAAAAATGCGCGGGGAAACAGTGAAATGGAAACAGGTTTTGGGATATGCGGGTTGGCTGCTTTTTGCGTTATTCCTCTGGATGCAATTCAACGATCAAATCACAAAGAGCGCGATTTTATTTTCTAAATATCTCGGCTCGTAATTATTATCGCTTGACATAATTCTACAAAGTAGTATGATTTGTATACCAACTCGAAAAAGGCAAACCCGTCGAAAGGCGGGGACGCAAAGCCATGGATCTACAGCTGATTTTCAGCCAGGACAGCCAGGCTGCCGTGTTTGTCGTTTAACTAGAGGATGAGGATCATCGCAGGATATTTTTAGAGTTGAGTTTACTGTAGTAGGAGGTCTGGATGAAGACCAACAATAAATGGATCAGTGTGATGGTAGCCTTAGTCATGTTGGCTGCCGCTGTCACACCCGTTTTCGCCCAAAGCGAAACGGAACCGTTGGAGGAGCCGCCGGTTGTCGAAGAAACCAATTCTTTCGTCGATAACCCGATCGTGAAACTGCTTGCCAGTTTCTTCAGCGGCTTATTAACCCCTCCGGAAGTAGAGGAACCGGTGGAAAGCGGTGAGGAAGGCGGGGAAACGCTGCCTCCTGACACCACCGAAGAACCGCCGGTTGAAGGTGAAGAACCGCTGGAAGAACCCACCCCGGTTCCCACGCTGTCCGCCGAGGAGCAGGTGGCCGCGCTGCACACCGAGGAAGATCTCGGATTTGGCGAAATCACCAAATTGCTCCAAATTGTCAATGAAGCGCAGGCCGAATGCGCCGAGACCGGTGTCAACTGCGACGTGACGGTGGATAGTCTGGTGGCGGAATACGAAGCAGGTTCGGGCATGGGCGAGTTATTTGCCAAGTACGGGAAACCCGAAACAACCGGTGTCGGCCAGGTCAGGAATGAAGAACAAGTCAGGAATGAAGAAAAGGAAAAGACCAACAACGGAAAAGCCAAAGGGAAGGACAAGTAAGCTTTTCATCTGATCAGTTTCTTGTCGCCTATGTTTGAAAGAACAGCCTCGCGAAAATCGAGGCTGTTTTATTTCTTTTCCTACCAGTTCACTTATAATCAATAATGCTTATAGGTAAAAAAATTATTGGAACAGAGTGAGGAAACATTGAACAAGAAACCTGTCATCATCGATTGCGACACCGGCACGGACGATGCCATTGCCATCATTGCCGCGCTGTACAGCCCCGAGTTGGACCTGCGCGCTTTCACCACAGTTGCGGGAAACGTGGAGCTGGAACATACCAGCCGCAACACCCTGAATCTGGTGCGTTACCTCGGTTTTGACACCAAAGTTGCGGTCGGCGCCGCCCAACCCATCCTGCGCCAGGCCATTGTCCATTCCGGCGACAACACCCACGGCGATACCGGCTTGGGCACGCTGGTGCTGCCGAAAACCGACCAGCCGTTTTATAACCAAACGGCTGTCGATACGATCTATGAAGAAGCCTTGAAAGCGGACGGCGAATTGGAGTTGATCCCGATCGGGCCGCTGACCAATATCGCGCAGGCGATCATGGTTCACCCGGATCTGAAAAACCTGATCAAACGCATCGTCTTCATGGGCGGCGCGAAGATTGGCGGAAACATCACCACCACCGCCGAGTTCAATATCTGGGGCGACCCGGAAGCGGCCAGGATTGTTTTTGCGGCGGGCATTCCGTTGACCATGGTGGGGCTGGATGTCACGCTGAAAGCCGCTTTGAATCTGCAGGATGCCGCCGAGATCCGCCGAATTGGCACACCCGCCGCGGAAGTTGCCGCCGATATCCTGGATTTCATGTTCGAGCGCCTGGGCCGCGGCGGCGAGGACGCCCTGATGCACGACGCGCTGGCTGTGGGCGTTTGCATCAACCCCGATCTGGTGAAAACGAACCATTATTTCGTGGATTGCGAATGCAGCGGGCAATACACCGCGGGGCATACTTTTGTCGCGACCAACCGCATCTTCCGCGGAGAGCCCAATTGTAACGTCTGCGAGGAACTCGACCTTCCCGCTTTCAAAACCTGGCTGCTTGGCGCCATCGCCGGCAGCAAGGCATAAAAAATGGCAGGATTACAATAAAGGTACAGGTTATTCAAGGAGAGACAATGAAAAATAGATACCTGACGATCTTTGTGATTTTCGTAATTTCAAGTTGGCTGCTTTCTGCTTACAGTTTTCTGGATCCTTCCATTGCTGCCTCCGGCAGTGCCGCGGATGAGACTGAACCGCAAAGCCCGGTAAAAATCACTGGTGAGTTTGCCTACAGCAACGAATTCGTGGTGGAGACTTATTACGTCGAACATGCCGTGGCCTTGCTGGATATGACCGGTTTCGTCAAGCGCGACAAGGAATGGGAGCTGCCGGTCAATGGCCAGGTACTCGGGTATATGAAACTGGACGCAGAAAACAACCGCGCCACCTTCGAGCTCTCCCTGCCTGCTCAACCGCAAGGGCTTTATAACGACGTCGACCAGGACAACCAAACGGAACAGGGCGTGCAGATCTTCACCGTCGGTTACAGCCCCAACCTGACCGGAGATATCTTCTCCACTGGCGACGACCGCTCGCTGGGCTGGCCTTCCTACCTGGCATCCGTGAAAACCGATTCGGAAAACCAGGACGAGGTCACCGGCGGCAGGCTGGTGATCTGGGCCGATGACGGCGGGCAGCAATTTCCCGGCAGTTTTGGAGAGGATGGACTGCTCTTCACAGCAGACGATCCGCAAATGGACATACCGGCCGGCTTTTCCGTGATTGACCTCGACAGTGAACCGTTCACCATCATCCGCGAGCGCGAGGTCGCCCTGACGCTCTACGAACCGACCGATATCGCTGTCAAGGATTTCTCCAGCCAGAGTTACAGCGATGCTTTCGAATCCATGTTTGCCATTGCCAGCAAGGAATACGCTTTCAACGGCGTGGATGGCAAGCAGCCCGATTGGGACACGCTGCATGACGCGGTCGCACCCAAGATTGCCCAGGCGGAAAAGGATGGCGATGCGTATTCCTACTATCTGGCGCTGCGCGATTTTGCCATGGCTTTCCACGATGGGCATGTCGGGCTCAGCGGCGGCGACCTGGAAGCCGTTTACAACCAAAGCACGGTCCTGGGCGGATATGGTTTTGCCGTGCGCGAACTGGACGACGGCACGGTCGTGGTGGTTTACGTGCAGCCCGCTGGACCCGCCGACCAGGCCGGTATGCAGCCGGGCGCGCTGATCACCAAAATCAATGACGTGGATGTCCAAACAGCCATCGACAACGTGCCGTTATTTTCCCCGCAATCCACCGATTTCGGCGCCCGTCACGAAAAGACCGTTTTCCTCACGCGCGGCGCTATTGACCAGAAAATGACGGTTGAATTCACCAACCCGGATAATTCCTCGCAGGAATCGGGCTTCTTCCAGAACTTAATGCACAAACTGTTCAAAAGCAAGCCCTCCGCCAAGACTGTCGAACTGACCTCCGTTTATGAGCTGGATAGCTTGTTCGCTGTCTTTCAGGGAGGTTCGACCGACGAATATGTCCTGCCGATCGAATACTCCTATGATGCGGTTTCCGGCATCGGTTATGTCCGCATCAACTCCAATTACGACGACCTGGGTCTGGCGGTGCGCGTGTTCAACCGCGCGCTCAAGCAATTCACTGAGGCGGGCGCGCTGGGGATCGTGATCGACATGCGCCACAACTACGGCGGATCCCCGCTGGGGTTGGCTGGTTTCCTCCACGATCAGGATATCTTGCTGGGGCAATTGGAATATTACAGCGACAAGACCGGCAAGTTCGAAGCCGAAGGCCCGCGCGACAAGGTGTATCCCAACCAGGAACAATACCGCTTCGACAAAATGGTCCTGCTGGTGGATCAATTCTGCTACTCGGCTTGTGAAATTGAAGCCTACGGGTTCAGCCAGGTGCCGGGCATGGTGGTGATGGGGCAATTCCCCACCGCCGGCGTGGAAGCCGAAACCGCGCGCGGCGATTTCAAACTGCCGGCGGGGATCGAATTGACCATCCCGACCGGGCGCTTCACCCTGCCGGATGGCGGCATCTTCCTGGAAGGCCAGGGCGTGCAGCCGACCGTCCGCCTGGCGGTCGATCAGGCCAGCGTGCTCTCCGGCCAGGATACCGTGCTGCAGGCCGCGTTTGATCACATCCTGAACCAGTAACTTTGTTCGTGAAATACAAACCGCAGGACGCTAAAATCGCAGTCTGCGGTTTTTTTATTTGGCAACGCGTTTATTTACCTAAGGCATTGAAAA
>CALGUJ010000095.1 GCA_937902055.1 uncultured Pelolinea sp. | reverse complement strand
TGAGCAATATCGCTTGAAAGACGATTCCATCCGGTTCCTATCCATGGGCATGAGCCATAGCTACAAGGTGGCGATCGAGGAGGGAGCCAACCTGGTTCGTATCGGCACGCTATTGTTCGGCCCGCGAAAATGAAATATGATAAAATATATCTGATTTACAACATTGCCGCATCGTATAAAAACAAAACACGAGTCTGTGATTTATAATAAATCCGGCATGATAACGCGACCGAATGTGAAATCCATCACTGCCAAAAGCCGTCAGAATTTATTAGAATTTGTGTTGACGATATGAATGTAGATATTGAATTTACTGGAGTTTCGCGCGTCCTGACCGGACAACCGGGTTGTTCTCTTGCGCTCAATCCCCGGGATACGATCCGTGAAGTGATTATTGACCTGGGAAAGAAATATCCCGCGTTGGTTGGCGACATCATCGCCAAAGACGGCCAGAACCTGATCGCAACCAACGTCTTCAGCCTCAACGGTAAAAAAATTTTACACGAGAGCGATCTGCAATTCCAACCCCAAGATGGCGACAAATTGATCTTATTATCATTATTGGCCGGAGGATGAACCGGCTTTAATTTTATTTTAAGGAGTATCGCATGTACGGTTACAGCGGCAAAATTCTGCACATCGATCTGACCGAGAAAAAAACCTGGGTGGAAGAAAAAACTGAAGACTGGTACAAACTATGGATCGGGGGCGTTTCCATGGCCACGCGCCTGTGCTGGGAAAACATCAAGCCGGGCTGCGATGCCTATTCACCGGATAATCCGGTTTGCATTGCCAACGGTATCTTCGCCGGAACGCCGGTTCCGGTGGGTGGTAAATTCGGATTGGCTTCAAAATCCCCCATGACCGGTTTCATCGGCGACAGCCTGTCGGGTTCGTGGTTTTCCATCGCTCTGAAAAGGGCGGGTTGGGATGGCGTGGTCATCCATGGCGCCAGCGCAAACTGGGTAAACATCTTCATCGATGATGAACGTGTAGAATTTCGGGATGCCGCCAAGTTGCTCGGTTTAGGCACGTTTGAAACCGAAGAGGCTATTCGCGAAGCGTTGGGCGACGACCAGGTGCGTTCCGCCACCATCGGGCCTTGCGGCGAGAACATGGTGCGCATTGCCAACGTTACCAACGATGGCCGCCAGGCCGGCCGCACCGGCAACGGCGCGGTATGGGGCTCCAAAAAACTCAAAGCTGTCTCGGTGCGCGGCACCAAGGGCATTCAGGTTTCCGATCCGAAAACCTTGAACGACCTCTCCTTCCATATTGTTAAAGAAGCGCAAGGACCGCATACTTCCAAGTACCGCATCCTGGGCACCTCCACCAACGTGCTCAATATGAACAAACTGGGCTTGCTGCCCACGCGCAATTACCAGGAAGGTGTGTTCGAAGACGCCGAGAAAGTCTGCGGCGAATATCTGCACGAACACAACAAAGTGAAATCCATTGCCTGCGCGCAGTGCCCGATCGCCTGCGAGCAAATGTCCATGGTCAAGGTCGGACCATGGTCGGGTACCATGACGGGTATTGAGTATGAATGCCTGTTCGCAAACGGTTCGAACCTGGGCATCAGCGATATCAACGCTTCCATCCGCCTGATCTACATCGCCGATAACAGCGGGATGGACGCGATTTCCATGGGTATCGTAATCTCCTGGGCGATGGAAACCTTTGAGAAAGGTATCTTCAAGAAAGAAGATTTTAAGTGTAAGAAATATCCCGATGGCTTTGAATTGCGCTTTGGCAATGGTGAAGCCGCCGTCGCGACGGCGGAGATGATCCGCGACCGCGAAGGTATCGGCAAGCTGCTTTCCGAGGGCACACGCATTGCCAGTTTCGTCATCGATGAACAGCGCGGCACCGAGACTTATAAATGGGCCATGCAGGTCAAAGGGTTAGAACCGGCCGGCTACGAAGCGCGCGGCTTGAAGACTTTCTCCCTCGGCTCAGCGGTCGGCACGCGCGGCCCCTGCCACAACCGTTCAGCGGCTTACGACCCGGACATCCAGGGCGAGGTGGACCGCTTCTCCGTGGATGAAAAACGCGGCGCGCTCGCGAAGGATACCGAAGAATACGCGGCGGTGTACGACACGCTACCACTGTGCAAATTCATCCGTCGCTGTTTCACCGGCAAAGCTGACCGGGCAGGCGCCTGGCCGACGATCGCGCAATTGGTGAATGCCACCACCGGTTGGGATTTCAAATACGAAGATATCGACCTGATCGGCGAGCGGGCGCACACTATTAAAAAAGCCTTCAATATCCGCGAGGGTTGGAAGCGCTCGGACGACACGCTGCCGTACCGCTGGATGCACGACCCCATGACCAAAGGTCCCTCGGCCGGCCACGTGACCACCGAGGACGAGCTGGAATACATGAAGGATACCTATTACGAAGCCAAAGGCTGGACCAAAGAGGGGTTAATCCCCAAATCCAAATTGATTGAACTCGGCATGCCTGACGTGGCTGAGCAGATTGGCGTTTAAACAACGGAGAAAATAATGTCTACAACTACTTCGAAGTATAAAAACGTGGAATGTGATCCCGACCTGTGCATTGGCTGCCAAATATGCGAGTATGTTTGTTCGTATACCAAGACCGGCGAGTACAACACCTACCGCAGCCGCATTCGCACGGTGCGCGTGGACGAGGTGTTGATAACGGCGCTGGCCTGCCGCACCTGCGATAATGCCCCTTGCGTGATCGCCTGCCCGCAGGACGCGCTCAGCCAGGATCCAGCAACAGGCATCATCCATATCGATGCACAGAAATGCGACGCGTGCGCCTGGTGCGTGGAAGCCTGCGATTTCGGCGCCATTTCAATCAATCCGGATTCCCGCCTGGCGGAAATCTGCGATCAATGCGAGGATAAAGAGGATGGACCGCAATGCGTGCTTTGGTGCCCCAAAGAGGCTCTGAAACTGACCACGCCAGAGCAGGAAGCCCAGAAAGCCCGCAGGAAAGTAATAAAATCCATTAAGGATGAAGTTCTACCAAAAATTCCTTTAAAAGAAACAACTTGCTAGCATGTATTTTTCATTTCTGATCTCAAAGGAGCAGCATGAACGATAGCCCCAACAATGAGGAATTGCGCATCGGCGTGTACATCTGCCATTGCGGCAGCAACATCGCAGGCGTCATCCCTCCCGGTGAAGTGGCCGAATGGGCCTCTCACCTGCCGGGGGTGGTGCGCGCCACCGATACGCTGTACGCCTGCGCCGACAGCGGCCAGTCCCTCATCAAAGAAGACATCAAAAAGTACAACCTGAACCGCGTGGTCGTGTCGGCCTGCTCGGTGCGCATGCACGAAACCACCTTCCGCGGCGCGGTGGCGGAAGCCGGATTGAATCCCTTCCTGATGGAAATGGCCAACATCCGCGAGCAATGCACCTGGGCGCACGGCCACGATAAAGAGGGCGCGCTCAAGAAAGCCAAGGATCTGACGGCTGCCGCGGTTGCGAAAGCGCGTTTTTTGG
>CALGUJ010000094.1 GCA_937902055.1 uncultured Pelolinea sp. | reverse complement strand
CAGTACTGGCAGCTACAAACGCCTGTTCGAGAATTTCGGCTGGTATTCCAGCGAATATTTCTACCAATGGATCAGCCAGGTGATCGGCCGGTTTTGCGATGATAACATGCGCGCTACTTTTAACGATTTTGCCGAGGCGGGCTTCCGCGACCTTTTCATCGTGGCCTCGAATATTTCCCGCCACCGGCCTGAAGTGTTTTCGCTGAAAACCACTCCTGACGTGGCAGTGGCGGACGCGGTGAGGCTGTCGATGTCGATACCGCTGTATTTTGAGGCTTTGCGTTTCGATGGGTCGCATTTCGGCGATGGGGATTATTACGTGGACGGCGGTCTTTATGATAATTACCCGTTGGAATTGTTTGACGACAAAAGTTACGTGCGCAATCCGGCAAAATACTACGAAGGGGTCAATTGGGAAACGCTGGGTCTCTTTTTGGAACCGGATGAATACAAATACGCGGATGTGGTCGAGTTCCCTAAGAATTTGTGGGAATTCGTGGCATTGACGGGCAAAAATTATTATGACGCGCACCAGATGGCCGGTTTACGCGAAAACTTGTTGGAGAAAAAGCGCACCATCACCATTAGCGATTGCGGCGTATCGGCAGTGGATTTTGACATCAAACCCGGTTCGGAGATTTATACCAGGTTGTATGAAGCGGGGCGGCAGGCGGTTGAGCAATATCTCGGTTCGCTTTGATCCGCGAACGTCAGCTTATGTGTTCCGGCTGGCCTGGATGGCCAACTCGATAAATACCGCTGCTGTCCAACCGAAGATCGGGGAGGCATTTTTGCCGGGTTTACCGTTGGCGGCGTTGTAATATTCGAAAATGCCCTCCTGCGCCATGATCATATCCAGCGTTTTTTGACGTAAAGCACCTGACAGCTCTTTCTCGCCGATGTTGCTTAATGCTTCGATGAAAAAATAGTTGATATTTGCCCACACCGGTCCGCGCCACATGGTGGCGGGATTGAAGTTCGCGTCGCAGCGCGCCACCGTGGGGAGCGTATACTTTCCCCAGAATTCTTGCGGATTCGTCAGGTGGTCTAGCAGCCTGGCCTGGATTTCCGCCGGCATCTGCGCGGTCCACAAGGGATAAAGATTGAAAGGCGTCAGGGCAGGAATGGGCTGGCCGTTATGCAGCGCGTTGAAAACGCCTTTCTTTTCATCCCAAAGAGCGGCGATCATTTTGCCGGTGTGGGTGGTTGCTTTGATCTGCCAGCTTTCAGCTTCACCCGCCAATCCCAATAACGCCGCCATGTGCGACAGGGCTTGCATTTGCAGCACCAGGTACGTGTTCAAATCCGGAGATACCACCGGCATGCCCCCATCCCATAGCGGGTTGTCATCCAACCCGGAGGAATAAGGATGGCGGTATTGCGCCAGGCCGGTGTGTTCATCGAGGTTTTGCTGGAACCACCAGGCATTCCAGCGGCACAGCCGGGGATAGATTTCCCTGATAAAATCCCCGTCTTTATTTTGCTCGTATAGCTTCATGGCAGCCCAGGCCAGGATGGGCGGCTTGGTGACCCTCGCCCGGATGGGATGGCTGATCTCGCTGACCACGCCTTCATCGTAGATGGCGTCTGGCAGCATGCCGTCGGGCAGTTGCTGGGCCAGCATGGCGCGCAGCTGGTTTTGCGCCAAAAGCGCATCAATGTGCCTGAAGGCCAGCGCGTGCAGGGCGCTATCCCATAGCCACAAGCCCACGTACTTGGTCTTGGAAGGCACCATGCCCTCATAAGCCAGGCAGCCGCGCGGGCTGAGCAGGTTGTTGGCCATCACCCACCAGGCCAGGGAATAGGTCTTTTGGTAGCGTTCATCCACCGGCGGAGCCTTGGCGAACCACTCCTTCCAGCGTTGCGCGGCGCGCTCCACTACCGACGTAAAAGCCGGAAACTCGCCGATCATTCCATCCTCTGCATCCTCACCAATGCGTAAAAAGATGGCGCTATCCTGCGCGCTTTCTGCTGTCAGTTCGACCTTCCAATCGCCCTGCACAGCTGATTGCGCATGGATGAGCAGCGCGGTATTGAAGTGGTAGTCCAGGGCGCGGTAAGAGTTGACCCGGCCGCCGTTGAGCAGGGTTTCACCTTTGCCTTTGTCGACCGTAAACCTGATCCCGGCTTGCCGGCCTGCCGGCAGGCCGATGACAAGCGTTTGCTCGTCCCGAAAAGCCATCCCAAAATCGCCGATGGCGGTGGAAAACATCACTCGGTGCGGGTAGGTAGTGATCGTAAAATCCAACGGCTTGCCCGATTCATCCAGAAAGCGCAAATCGTGGATGAACGGCGGCCTGCGAAGGTAAGCTTCGATGTCGGCGTCCAGAAAGGTGAGCCTTTCCGCGAGTTTGACGGAGAGGATGGCTTTATTTGCTGTACGGAACAATAGTATCCGCGAGCCTCGGTCGCTGAAAGGCACGCTGACCAGATCGATGTGATCCTTCAAAAGCGCGAAAAAATCGGTGCGATCTGGCTCGTTTTTCATTTTTCCCGGTTGATCACCTGCCAATATTCCTCGAAAACCTCAGTTTTATTTCCGCTGGAACCATAACGATGCTCGGGACACCCGGAATCCTGAATGATCGCGCCCTCGTTTTCGCCTTCTTCGACAACGCACATGCGCGCTGGCTTATACTTTGCCATCGATTCATTCATCATCATGACTGCGGTGGATTGATCCCATAGATAGTTGCCCGAATTACGCCGCCAGGAGTTGGCTTCCTCATATCCGAAGAGAAAATCCGCGGCAGGTGAATCGTGCCTGAGCATCATTTTTTCATAATAATAATTATCCAGCGGGAAATAATCGGTGTAGTCCAATGAGCCCAATGTGACCGGTATACCGGCCCCCAGCACGATATTGTCAGCCGCCGGGTCGATGTAGAAATTCCATTCAGCCGTGCTGCCTTCTCCCATATTGCCCGCGGTATTTACTGCGCCTCCCATGATATAAAAATGCGCGATCTTTTCTTTGACCTCGAGATAATCCTCCAGCAATTGGGCGACATTCGTTGTGGGACCGGTAATTAAAAAGGTAACCTGTTCCGGTGAGGTCATCAGCAAATCTTTCATCATTTCCACTGAGTTATCTGTCGTGGCGGTATTTTCAGCCCGCGAGAGTTCGCTTTTTCGGAAAAATGCATTCACGCTGCTGCGCCACTCACCTGGAAACGTATTGTTGCCGGCGAGAGGTTTTGGATTGGCGCAGGCTACCGGAATGGGAGCGTGTTCGGCAATCGAAACTAGCCTCAGGATGTTATCCACCCCCGGCACGCAGGTCGCTTCGCCGTCGCCAACCAGCGAGATCCCCAAAACATCCGCATTTTTATTCTGGAGCAGATAGAGTATCGCACCCCAGTCATCGACGGCCATGTCGGTATCGATGATGACGGGTTTTGGGCCAGTGGGGGTTGCGGTTGGCGTTGGAGCGGCGGTTTCGGTGGGTGCTTGTGTCGGCGGCTGGGAGCTGGCTGCTTCATCCTTGGCGAGCGTTTTCGCGCCGAATGCGCAAGCGGATAACAGACAGAATAGAAGCACAAAAATAATGATGGTTCTTTTTTTCATCTTTTCCCTTCCCTAAATAGCTGGTTATCGATCAACGGACGGCAAATCTTGCGAGTGACAGGAACTGAATCATTATATTTCAATTCTATATAATCCTTCCACTTGGGCATACAATTAATCAATAAAAGGATTGGTTAAGATAAATCGGCAGCGGAGATACCCTGTATGTTTCGTGAAGATATAAACGCGGTCGCGAAAGCGGCGGAAACGAAGTTGAATTTTCTGGTTAAAAATCCGGCCGGATATTTCATCTCCTCCTTGTTGGCGGGGATTTTTGTAGGATTCGGAGTGATCCTGATCTTTTCGATCAGCGGCCTGATGGCAGGTTTATCGTACGCCAGGATCGTCATGGGGGTGGTCTTCGGCGGCGCATTGAGCCTGGTGGTGTTGGTAGGCGCGGAACTGTTCACGGGTAACAATTTCGTAATGACCGTGGGGTTGCTGCAGGGAACGGTTGAAGCAAGAGGTGTACTCAGGCTTTGGTTGATCTGCCTGATCGGAAATTGGCTGGGCGCGATCTTTATCTCGTTTCTGTACGTGGGCAGCGGGCTTGCTTCCGGACCGGCGGGCGAGGCAATCGCGATTGCGGCGGACGCCAAGATGAGCATGCCCTGGCTGCCTTTGTTCCTGCGAGGTGTTCTGTGCAACACGCTAGTGTGCCTGGCGGTGTGGGTCAGTTTTCGCCTGAAATCGGAAAGCGGTAAGCTGATATTGATCTTCTGGTGCCTGTTCGTATTTGTCACGGCCGGATTCGAACACAGCATTGCCAACATGAGCCTGCTGACCATTGCGTTATTAAAGCCTTTCGCTGCCGCTGTCTCGATAGGGGGTTACTTCTATAATATCCTGGTGGTTATCCTGGGCAATATGGCAGGCGGAATACTCCTGGTGGCTCTGCCTTACTGGGTGATTTCCCGGCCGGCGGATTAATAAAATGGAATAGTAGTTTTAAAGATCCCGGTTACGTTTGAAATTGCGCCATTGCTTCATTAGTGAGTTCATATAACTCGCAACCGCAATCCTTATAAAACCTTTTTTTGCACTGGATACATTCCAGGACCATGCTTTTATTCCCGATGCAATCCACATAGTACAGAATTCCTTTGTGGCAATGAGGACATCGCGATGCTTACGTGCCGATCGGCCGATCATGCGGCCCTCTATTCTCTACTACCATTGCTACCTCCATTTTGGTGTTGATTTCAACCAATGGGCGGGAAAACCACTATGCAAAAATGCGATCATTAATATTATAGGGCGTAATTTTAGGATTCTTAAACCTCTTCTTCGAAAAATGTTATATATGTGTTATTATATATAGGATAAAGCATATATATAACGATGCATATAGGAGTCTCTTATGAGTTTGGATTATGCAATCTTGGGTTTTCTCAACTACCAGCCGATGAGCGGCTATGACCTGAAGAAAGCCTTCGACGGATCGGTGCGCCATTTCTGGTATGCCGATCAGAGCCAGATCTACCGCACCCTGAACCGCTTATACAAAGACAATCTGGTCGACAAGACGGTTGTGGAAGGGGAAGATCACCCCGATCGCAAAGTCTATTCCATTACCGCGGAGGGCAAGCAGGCCTTGCGCCAGTGGCTGCTCTCCGAACCGGAGGTTGACCAGCCGCACAGCGCGCCGCTCATCCAGGTATTTTTTGCCGGGCAGTTTCCCGATGAGGTCAACCTGCGCATTTTTAAGTTTGCCGACTCCATGATGCAGGAAATGATCGAGCGGTACGAAAAAATCCCCGAGAGCATCGATACCACCTACCGCAAAATGTGCGATTCGGAACGCGAAGCCTATTTTTGGAACACCACCCTCGACCTGGGTATGCGTATTGCCAAAGCCCAGCAGGAATGGGCGCGCGGTATCATCGACGACCTGGAAAATCA
>CALGUJ010000093.1 GCA_937902055.1 uncultured Pelolinea sp. | reverse complement strand
AAGACAAGAAAGACAAGAAAGACAAGAAAGACAAGAAAGACAAGAAAGACAAGAAGCCAACCTTTGAGGAAATACTGAAAGCGTTAGTAGACATTAAACCCAAACCGCCGAAGAAAAAGGATAAACCTATGAAGAAAACCCATCAATGAGTCTGTCTAATCTGCTTAACCACTCATCAAACATCTGTAACATTTTTCGGTGATTTGAATTAAGTGCCTCTATAAAAGGACGTTTGGGTTGATATGTACCAAGCGTGTCCCACTGAATAGCTTTAGCCTCATCAATAAGGGCAATCAACTGTTTTGTTTTATCTCGCCATTTTCTATGTTCTTCCCACCAAGAACCAATTTGACTTTCATGCAATAAAATTTTGCCCTTGCCCAATAATTCCACACCGATTCTCCTTTGATTGCTAAGAGATTTAATTACATCTTTACGGTCAACTTCTTTTCTTAGCAATGAAATTGTTGATTTTTGTTCCGAGATAACTTTATGAGGATAAACAAATATTGCATAAAGTATTGCTATTCCTACATATGCAAGAATTGTATATAAGAAACCGCGCCAAAATGGCGCAAGGGATAAAACCTTATCAATTAACCAACCCACTATAATAGGCACGATCAGACCTATTATCTTTGCCCAAACCCCTAACAATTTCCATGCGTAACAAAAACCGACCCAGATATTATTGCAAAAGTCTGTAATCCATCCCTTAAATGTGTATTTTTCCATCTATTAATTCTACACTCAGTAAGAGGGCGAATTGACTTTAACATAATATCCTTTCTATAATATATTCAACTAAACAAGGAGGGAACCATGATGATTAAACGTATAATCACCTGTATTCATAAGATTGACAGGGATAATCCCTATGAGAGAATACAATCCATCGGGGGCTTGGACTGGCACATGTCGTTGTCTCAAGCAATCAGAGGTATTGAGAGCAAAAAGTTTGTATTTTACGTTTTCCAAAATGGTAAGGAAGTTGAGGTTATACCAGCCACAAGCCCATCCGGAAATAGATATCTAAGAACTGTTGCAGATAGTCAAGAATCAAATAATCTGCTTAGTTTACCTGAGTGTCATCAACTTTAAATATTTCAGGTAAGGGCTATATTCTATTTCCCAAAATCACTTCAAGCAGGGCGGCACACATTCTCTCATCTACTGCTAATGTTAATGCTTGTCTTGCGGCATATATCACACAGTATTGCTTGTCAGAAACACTTCTTTTATCTATCTTGTTTGCATTGTCCCCTGTTTCTTTCCAAATTCTTTTGTTCCTCATTTCTTCACCTCCTTTATTGTTTGGGTTTGTATAATATACATGCACCAAGAATTATTATCTGCATTTATCTGTGTTAAAAACCATCCCTGACCCAATCTTCTGTCTGCAATTAAAATATAAATAAAGAGGTGCACCAAACATGGCAGACAGCAACGCAAACAATTTCCTGTGGTGGCGAGACGGCGTGATCTACCAGATCTATCCGCGCTCCTTCATGGATAGCAACGCCAGCGGACTGGGCGACCTGAACGGCATCACCGCCCGCCTGGACTACCTGCGCGACCTGGGCATCGACGCCATCTGGCTTTCCCCCATCAACCCCTCGCCCGATGTGGACTTCGGCTACGACGTCAGCGACTACTGCGCCATCGACCCCCGCTTCGGCACAATGGCCGATTTCGATAACCTGGTGGCGCAGGCCAGGCGGCGCGGCATCCGCATTGTCATGGACCTGGTGTTCAACCACACCTCCGCCCAGCACGCCTGGTTCCGCCAGGCGCGCGCTTCGCGTGATAACCCCTATCACAACTGGTACATCTGGAGCAACCCGGGCGAACACGGCCGCCCGCCCAACAACTGGCAGTCCGTCTTCGGCGGCCGCGCCTGGCAGTGGGACGGGAAACTCCGCCAGTACTACTATCACATGTTTTACAAGGAACAGCCCGACCTCAACTGGCGCAACCCGGCCGTGCGCGCCGCCATGCTGGACGTCTTCCGCTTCTGGGCGGAAAAAGGCGTCAAGGGCTTCCGCCTGGACGTGTTCAACGTCTATTTCAAGGATGCCCTGCTGCGCAGTAACCCCGTCAATCGCCCGGGGCTGCGGCCGTTCGACTGGCAGGCGCACCGCTACGATTTCGACCAGCCCGAGTTGATCGGCGTACTTGAGGACATCCGCAAGCTGCTGGATGGTTATACGGATTGCTACGCAGTCGGCGAAACCTTCTGCGCCACACCCGAGCGCGCCGCCGGCTACTGCAGCGACGGCCAGCTGCACGCAGCCTTCAACTTCGACCTGCTGGAAAGCCGCTGGAGCGCGCGCCGCTACGCCGCCCGCTTGCGCGGTTGGGAACGTGCCCTGGGCGCCGGGCGCTGGCCCACCCAGGTGCTCAATAACCACGATACCGTGCGTTCCGCCACGCGCTTCGGGCAGGGCGAGGATGATGAACGTTTGAAAGCCGCTGCCGCCCTGCTGCTCACCCTGCGCGGCACACCCTTCCTGTACTATGGCGAGGAGATCGGCATGCGCGATATCCGCCTGAAGCGCGCACAAATCCTCGACCCCATCGGCCGCCGCTACTGGCCTTTCTTCAAAGGGCGCGACGGCTGCCGCGCGCCCATGCAGTGGGATGCTACTGCCAATGCCGGTTTCAGCGACGCGCGGCCCTGGCTGCCCGTGCATCCGGATTATGTTGAACGCAACGTGGCGGCGCAATTGGCCCAGCCGGACTCGCTCTTGAACGCCTATAAACAATTGCTGGCGCTGCGCCGCGCCACCCCCGCGCTGATAAGGGGCGATCTCACCTTGTTGGATGGCCTGCCGCGCGATGTGCTGGCCTACCGCCGAACTTATGAGGGTTCGCAGGCGCTGGTGCTGCTCAACATGGGTGCTTCCAACAGGAGGATTGAGCTTTCTGACCGTGAGATGAATTGGCGGCTGCTGTGGAATAGCCATCCCGGTGCGGTAGATCCGCGATCAGGGAGGCTAGTAAACCTGGCAGCCGATCAGGCTATGATTTTGCTCAATTATTGATTTCTTTAGGGATTGGCCGGGAACCAGCCCTTGTGCACGCGTTCTTCCTGCTCGTGCAGCTCGCGCATGGACCACAATAGCGAAAGCTCCAGCACGGCCAGCAGCACTCCCGGGAATACATTGTCGATGAATAGCGATGCCAGGATGCAGGCGCTCCCGGCTAGCAAAAAAAAACCGGCCAGATGCCTTTGCCATAGTGGTATTCGGCGTGGATGACCACCGGATGCAGGATGCCGATGATCAAAAATGACGCCGCGCCGATGATGATGCCGGTAAAGTCCATGTCGAAGACCTCTCAAAAGGGGGAGAGTTTCGCTTTCATCATAAAGGACTATGAATTTTAGAGAGGATTCTCCCGTTGGCTGCCGGGTGGAGTGCGGGGGGATGGATACCTTGAATTAATACCGGATATGGGTTTTTCAAACTTACGGAATCATTTATAATTTTATTGTCAACCGCTTGTAAGAAGAACGCACAAAACATCATTGAAAAAGGGAGATTCAAATGGCAGGCTATTGCAGCAATTGCGGCAGGTTCGTAGTATCCACGGGCAAGTGCCCTTATTGTGGGGCGATACTAAGGGGAGAAGCAAAAGATGGTTCTGTTTCGCATCAGAATATGACCAGCTATCGCCATGATTTGGCGGACCGCATGTATAAGGATCACGCAGCGGAGCGCACCGCCGACATTCGCCGCACGGGTTTGCGCGAGAAATATGGCTATGTACCGATGGTCAGTTTTCCGGTTGTCGCCGCCGCGGCGCTGGTTGGCGTAATTGGATTGGTTTTGTCGTATCTGATCTCGCCAATGTTCCTGATCCTCTTCGGCCTGGCCAACATCCTGACGCTGGTGTTATATTGGCTTCACCTGCAAAATGATGATGTTCATAACCGGCAATCTTCACGTGACATTCTGGCTGAACCTTTCAATATCGAATCAAAGTTGTTATCGATATTATTCTCGGCATACCTTTTCCTGGGATTTTTCCTCGTCAAAGTCTCGGAATTTGTCTCGATTGCTTGTGCGCTGGCTGGTTTAATCCTGGTGATTGGGTTTTATTTCTTGTGCAAAAAAGCCGTGGAATAAGAGATTTTGCCATGTGATGGATAAAAATCACATGGCTCGATTGGCAAATTTATATACAATTAGGTTATGAGTAACGAGATTGAATCCGCTTATAACCAATGGGAAGAAAAATCCCTCAAACCGCTCACCGGCAAGTTCCCGGAGCGTAAAGAGCAGTTCGCCACCACCTCCGGCATCGAATTGCCGCGCGTGGCGCTGCCCGGCGAGACCGATTACCTGAAGGACCTCGGTTTCCCTGGCCAGTACCCTTTCACGCGCGGCGTACAGCCCACCATGTACCGCGGGCGCTTCTGGACCATGCGCCAGTACGCCGGCTATGCCAGCGCCGAGGAATCCAACCGGCGCTACCGCTACCTGCTGGAGCAGGGCCAGACTGGCCTCTCGGTGGCCTTCGACCTGCCCACCCAAATAGGATACGACAGCGACGATCCCATCGCGGCCGGCGAGGTCGGCAAGGTGGGTGTGGCCATTTCTTCTTTAAAGGATATGCAAGCGCTTTTCGCCGGCATTCCGCTGGATAAGGTCTCCACCAGCATGACCATCAACGCCCCCGCGGCTGTGCTGCTGGCCATGTACGTGGCTGTGGCGCGCGGGCAGGGCGTTGAAGAAAAGTGCCTGCGTGGCACCATCCAGAATGACATCCTCAAGGAATATATCGCGCGCGGCACCTATATCTTCCCGCCCAAGCCCTCCATGCGCCTGATCACCGACGTCTTCCAATATTGCCAGGGCAGCATCCCCAACTGGAACACCATCAGCATTTCAGGCTACCACATCCGCGAAGCCGGCTCGACTGCCGTGCAGGAGGTGGCTTTCACCCTGGTAAATGCCATCGCGTACGTCGAAGCCGCCCTCAAGGCCGGGCTGAAGATCGACGAGTTCGCCAGCCAGCTCTCCTTTTTTTTCGCCTGCCACAACAACCTGTTTGAGGAGGTCGCCAAGTTCCGCGCCGCGCGCCGCATCTGGGCGCGCCTGATATGCGAGCGCTTTGGCTCGCGGGACCCCAAATCGCAGATGCTGCGCTTCCACACCCAGACGGGCGGCTCGACTCTCACGGCCCAGCAGCCCGAGAACAACATCGTTCGCACCACCATCCAGGCCCTGGCGGCCGTGCTGGGCGGCACGCAATCCCTCCACACCAACAGCATGGACGAGGCCCTCTCCCTGCCCACCGAGAAAGCGGTGCGCATAGCCTTGCGCACCCAGCAGATCATCGCCAATGAATCCGGCGCGGCCGATTCCATCGACCCGCTGGCCGGCTCCTACCTGGTGGAGAGGTTTACCGATCAGATCGAAGAGCGCGTGCTGGCTTATATTGCCCGCGTGGACGAGATGGGCGGGGCGCAGGAAGCCATCCAGAACGGCTTCATCCAGAACGAGATCCGGGACGCCGCCTACCGCTACCAGAAAGCCATCGAGAGCGGGCAGGAAGCGATCGTGGGCGTGAATGCTTACCAG
>CALGUJ010000092.1 GCA_937902055.1 uncultured Pelolinea sp. | reverse complement strand
TGGCCAGCGTTGCGAATAGCATCAGCCCCAGCAGCGCGCCGTAAAGCTCAGCCGGGCGCTGCATGCGGGCTTGCGGGCCGGGGAACCGCATGGCCAGTTTCAGCTTGCCGGTGATCACCCGCCAACCAACCAGGATAGCCAACGCCGGCAGCCAGCATATCGGATTCAATTCCGGGCAGGGGAAAAGGAATCCGATGATATAACTGATGTGCGCCAGCAGGAAAGCCGCCAGGCCGTAGATGAACCAGCCGTGCGAAAGCAGCAGAAAAATGTCCCCTAAAAGAGAAAAACCGAATCCCAACCCTACCCACAGCAGGCTGCCGGCGAAATGCCCCTGCCAGCCGAAACCGATCAGCAGCGCCAGCATGGCCGCCGGCTTGGTTAAGTAGTTCACCCGCTGCCAGCCCTGCCACAGCGCCAGCCAATCGGCAGCCGCCAAAAGCAGGAAAACCGGCAGCCAGGGCGCGGGCATCATCCCCCGCCTGTCTCCGGGTAGCCCATCTGTTTCAGGAAGGCCGGATTGCTGCGCCAGTTCTTGCTGACCTTGACGCGCAATTCCAGGAACACCTTGCGCGCGGACATGGTTTCGATGGCGCTGCGGGCGCTCTGGCCGATGGTCTTCAGCATGGCGCCGCCTTTGCCGATCACGATCCCCTTTTGGGATTCTTTTTCAACGAACAGCGTGGCGGATATGAACGCTCCGGATTCGCCGCGCTCCTGGTACTGGTCCACGCGCACCGCCAGCGCGTAGGGCACCTCTTCGCGCAGGTGCTGCAAGGCGGCTTCGCGGATCAGGTCGGCGGCGATCTCGCGCTCGTACTGGTCGGTCACCTGGTCGGCAGGGTAAAGCGCCTCGCCTTCCGGCAGCTCGCGCACCACGGTTTCCAGCAGTTCGCCCAACCCCGCTCCGCTCAAGGCGCTGGCCGCCATCTGGTGCACGTTGGGGAACAGGCGCGCGTATTCTGCTCTGCGCTGCGCCAGCACTTCGGCGTTGACCAGGTCGCTCTTGTTCAGCACCTGGATCACCAGCGGCAGGCTGGCGAGTTCGGCCAGGTGCCCGGTGATGATCTGGTCTTCCTCGTGCGGCGGCTGGCTCGCGTCTACCAGCCACAGGATCAGATCGGCCTCCTGCAGAGCTTCGCGCGCCACCGCGTTCATGCTTTCGCCCAATTTATGGTGAGGATTGTGCAGGCCTGGCGTGTCGATAAAAACCACCTGGAAGGATTCGGCGGTCAGTATTCCCAACTGGTTGACGCGCGTGGTCTGCGGTTTGGGAGAGACCGCCGCGATTTTTTGACCCAGCAGGGTGTTGATTAATGTGGACTTGCCGACGTTGGGGCGGCCGGCAACAGCGGCCATGCCGCAGCGAAAGGCTTTAGGTGAATTGGATTGCATACCCTTATTATATGAAAGTTCGCTCCCGGCGGCAGGTCATAAATCCCTATGCAGCCAGCCGGTCATCCTCGATTGTCAATCCCTCCAGCCGCAACAGCAGCGCCTTGGTGGCCAGGCCGCCCGGCGCGGAAAAACCGTGCAGCCCGCCGCCGCCCGCCACCACGCGGTGACAGGGGATGACCAGCGCCAGCGGGTTGCGCGCCAGCGCGCCGCCCACCGCGCGGCCCGCCTTCGGGCGGTGGATGCGGGCGGCCAGCTCGCCGTAGGTCAGCGTCTTCCCATACGGGATGCGGCTGGTTTCCAGTAAAACCTGGCGGCGGAACTCCGGCTGGCCTTCCAGGTCAAAGGGTATGTCAAAGGCTTTGCGTTTTCGGTCAAAATATTCCTGCACCTGCCGTCCGGCAGTGTGCACGATCTCCAGCGCCCGGCTGCCGGGGATGTTGGATTTGTCCAGGATCAGGGTCTTAAAATCCTGCAATCCATGAAAGCTGAGGTAAGCCAGGCCCAAATCGCTGGCCGCCAGCACAATCGTCCCGACGGGTGTATTCTCCACCATGGCCACCGCCAGAGGCCGGTCTTGCGTGATTTTCTCGATCAATTTCCCATCCTTTCCACAACGATCAATTTTCAACTTTCATATTATATGAAGAAAAAACCGTATTTCAGCCTGCCGCGGGTTAATTTGGGTAGAAAAAGCGTTCGAAATCGTAGGTTAAGCGTAGGTTAAGCGTCATGAATAAAAAGGGGCATTGGCGTATAGTATCTACAAGGGCGACTTCTCTTCTTCTCCTCCTTATGAGAGGGCCGGGGTCGGCGTCTCCGGCTCTCAATTTTTTATCAAGCGCGTTTGATGACGCGCTCTTTATTTTAACCCGAAGGATCTTTTTTCGTGTCGCGCATATCCCCCCCTCGTAGGGCGCATATCCATATGCGCCGTTCACCCCCTGCTGTAGGGCGCATTTCCATATGCGCCGCTTATCAAAAAAAACGCATACGCAAATGCACCGCATACCCTTTCTCTTACCCTCGCCGTAGGGCGCATTTCCAAATGCGCCGCACATCCATAAAACGCATTTTCATATGCGCCGCTAATCCATAAACTGCATTTCCAAATGCGTTGTACGTCCGATCATATAATATATAATTTGTTCATACCACCAAAGGGGAATCACCAATGCCGGATTATCGCCGCCATTATCAACCCAATTCTTTTGTGTTCATAACCTCTGTAACAGCAAATCGATTCCCATACTTCAATCAGGCACAGAATATCACATTGTTTTTCGACACCTTAGTGAGCGTCCAAAAATATTATTCATTTGAACTTTTTGCCCATGTCCTCATGCCCGACCATTTCCATTGGATACTGAAATTACCTGAAAATTTTACAAATTTCTCAAAGATCATTCATTGTTTCAAGAGAAATTTCACGCTGAATTACAAAATTGCTAATCACATCCAATCCCCTTTTACATTCTGGCAGAAACGATTTTGGGATCACGTAATTCGCGATGAAAGGGATCTTCAAAACCACATCGATTATATTCACTGGAATCCAGTTAAACATAATCTTGTGGATGAGCCTGAACAATATGCTTACTCGAGTTTTGGTAAATTCATTCAATCTGGTTTTTATTCTAAAGGCTGTGGATTGAAGGATATCCCTACCAATATAAAATTGATGGATTATGAATAAGGATTTTCGTCTGTTTCAATTGGCGGGATTGGAATCCCGCCCTACGCACCCCCGTAGGGCGCATATCCATATGCGCCGCTCATCCCCCCCGTAGGGCGCATTTCCAAATGCGCCGCACATCCCCATAAATAAGGTTTTCGTTGCGTAATTAATGGCAGAATTGGAATCCCGCCCAACGCGCCAATTGTAATAATCAATATGTTTTCGCGAGCCCGACGAAGGAGGGCGCGGCGATCTCCTGGAATAATTATAGGAGCACTTATATCTCCCTACACCCGCTACATGCGGGTAAATTTAATTCACCGCTTGCGTGTTGATCTGGTTGTTGCGCAGCAGGGCGATTATGTCATCCATCAGGCGCAGCTTGCCGGGGCTCAACCAAACTGTGCCGTCCGTCAAGGCGATTTGATGATTATCCGTGATGGTGTAAGCGGCGTTCAGGGTTTTTCCGCCCGTTCCCGCCATCAGGTCATTCCAGATCTCGCGCAGGGGCGAGAGGGTGTCGAGGTAGATCGAGCCGGCCCAGTTGGCGAAGCTCTCATCGGGAGGCGCCTGGTTGGCGATCACTGCCAGGTCCTTGCCGGCCAGATAGCTCAATAATTGCGCGGACATGGCGCCCCGGTCAATGTAGAGGACGTTGACTTTGCTGGTGTTGATCTGGTCGAAAGCCGCCTGCCAGATCTCCGGCGCGCTGCCGGCGGACTGCACCGACACGATCGGGTAAGAATTCAGCGGGTTGATCAGCGCCGAGCACGTACCGCAATAATACCCGACTCCATTTTGAAAAGCCATCCCAAGCGCGCTGTCTTCGGCGGTCAGCAGCGCGCCCACGCGAAAATTGGGCGCCAGTATGGCAGCCGCGTATCCCGCTAAAAAGGCCGCGTCGTTTTCCTGCTGGCGGATCAAGGTGACGTTGGCAGGCGGGGTCCAGTCCAGCGAGCTGATGGCCACGAATTGCGTTCCGGCAGCCCTGGCGGCCAGGGTGCCGAGGTTATCGGGATGGTTGAGGAACACCACGATCTTCACGTCAGGGGTGAGCGTGTTTTCGTTGATTTCAGCGCGGGTTTCGAATTGCAGTCCGGATGCGGCGGTCAATTCGGTCAAAATTGCCTGGGCTTGCGCCGTCATAGCCCCGTCCACATCCGGCGGCGCGACCAGCACAGCCCGGTCGGGCAGGATGGGAGTGGGGGTGGGGATTTCAACAGTGGGGACTTCCTGGGGGGAAGCCTGGGCTTCTTTCGGCTTGCAGGCGCCGGCCAGCAGCGCGACTGCCGCCATTAAAAGGACGATTCGAAAAAGCGCTTTGTTTGAGGGCATGGATGACATAAGCGTAATTTTACACTATGCCGGCCGATGGGTTATAATAGCGGGCATGTGTTCGCTGAATACATGGGCTTTTTAATCATAAAGGGATTTAACTCAAACCCCGAGGTTTAACCCTGGGGGTTTCTTTTGTGAAAATTACTTTGATAAGGAGCAAGTTATGCCCATAAATTTTGGCACCGATGGCTGGCGGGCAGTCATATCCGATACATTCACGTTCCATAATCTCCGCAACGTAACCCAGGCAATTGCCGACGCGGTCAACTCCGAAGGCTGGTTGAACGGCATGGTGATCGATCCCCCTCCGGTCCCCAAATTGATGGTGGTGGGGTTCGACACACGCTTTCTCTCCGATCGCTACGCGCGCGAAGCCGCGCGTGTTCTGGCTGCCAACGGTTTCAAAGTGCTGCTTTGCCAGGCAGATGCGCCTACACCGGTGGTCTCCTATACTGTTAAGAATCTGCATGCCATCGGCGGCATCATGATCACGGCTTCCCACAACGCGCCGCGCTACAACGGCGTGAAATTGAAAGCCGCTTACGGCGGCTCGGCGCTGCCGGAACTTTGCCGCAAGGTGGAAGTCTACCTGAACGATAACGAATCCCAGGGGCGCGGCCCCAACCTGATCGATT
>CALGUJ010000091.1 GCA_937902055.1 uncultured Pelolinea sp. | reverse complement strand
CATCATGAAACATCCATCCAGCAGACTGGAAAAAAAAGACTTGCTCTTTGCCGCCCTGCGGCACGAAGAGACTCCCGCGATTCCCTGGGTCCCTTTCGCCGGCGTGCATGCAGGTTCGTTGAAGGGCTATTCTGCTCGTCAGTTTCTAACCGATGAGCAAAAATTGGTCGACGCTTTAATGGACGTCAATCGCCAATACGACCCGGATGGCCAACCCGTGATGTTCGACTTGCAGATCGAGGCGGAAATCCTGGGCTGCGAACTGATGTGGGCGGAAAAAGCGCCGCCTTCCGTCGCCACCCATCCCCTGGCGCAGAGCATGGAATTGCCTGATAAACTGCCGGAAAAAACCGATGGTCGCCTGCCTATGGTCCTGAATGCCATGCGGCAGATGAAAGAGGCAGTCGGGCAGCGCACCGCGCTTTACGGCCTGGTCACCGGCCCTTTCACCCTGGCGTCTCATCTGCGCGGGACGGAAATCTTTATGGATATGTTCGATCATCCCGATTACCTGGCTGAGCTGATCGCCTATTGCACACAGGTCGGCCAACGTGTTGCCGAGTATTACATGGAAGCCGGCATGGACGTGATCGCGGTGGTCGATCCGCTTGTCTCGCAAATCTCGCCCAAGCATTTTCAAAAATTCTTGTCCAAAGATTTTACCGATTTCTTTAAATTCATCCGCGATAAGGGAGCTTTTTCCTCTTTCTTTGTCTGTGGCGATGCCACCAAGAATATCGAGGTGATGTGCCAGACTGCGCCGGACTGCATCGCGGTTGACGAGAACATCAACCTGCCCGCTGCCAAGCAGATCACCGATCGCTACAACATCACTCTCGAGGGCAACATCCCGCTGACCTCCTGCATGCTGCTGGGGACGCAGCAGGACAATATGAAATACGTGCTGGATTTGATCGATGCGCTTTTCCCGGGTGACGCTTCCCCTAAAAACCTGATCATTTCCCCCGGCTGCGATATGCCCTACGATATTCCGGTGGATAACGTGGTCGGCACCATGCAGGCCATTCGCGAACCGGATACCGCACGGCTGATGGTGGCCAATTATCATGCCAGCGCGCTCGATCTGGACGCGGTCGCCGTACCGGATTATGAACACTTGAAAAAGCCTTTGATGGAAGTATTTACGCTGGATTCCGCATCCTGCCCGGCTTGCGGGTATATGATCAATGCCGCCAGGCGCGCTGTTGAAGAAATGGCAGGCGGGGTGGAGATGGTGGAATACAAGATCACCGAACCGCAGAATATCGCCCGCATGCAAAAAATGGGCGTGAAGAACCTGCCGAGTATTCTGATCAATGGACAACTGCGCTTTTCATCACTCATTCCCAGCAACCGCGAGTTGCTCGAAGCCATTAAAGAATATATAAAATGAGATTACACCTGGTCGGCGGTTTTTTGGGCAGCGGCAAATCGACCGCCATCCTGCAGGCGGCGCAGATTCTCGTCAATCGCGGCAGGAAGGTCGGGATTGTTACGAATGAGCAAGGCAAACACCTGGTGGACACCGCTTATTTTCAGGCGTTGAACTTGCCGGCATTGGAAGTGACCGGGGGCTGCATTTGCTGCCATCTGGATGATTTCAATAAGCGCGTGGACAACCTGGTCGCGAAATACCAGCCGGATGTCATATTCGCGGAATCAGTCGGTTCCTGCGCCGATCTGGTGGCCACGGTGCTCAAACCCTTATTAAAACTGCGTGTTGATTTTGAAAATCCTGCCAGCCTGTCGGTTTTCGCGGATGCCCGCCTGTTGTATCGCTTCCTGAAAGACATGGAAATGCCATTCAGCGATGAAGTGATCTATATATTCCAAAAGCAGTTGGAAGAAGCCGAGCTGATTGTGATCAATAAGGTAGATTTATTGAAAGATGCGCAAGCGGTTGAGATCCAGGCGCTGGCCGGCCAGAGATTCCCCGGCAAGACCTTCAGGCTGCAAAATTCACTGGCTCGTGAACAAGTTGAAGATTGGCTGGCGCTTTTGGCTTCCGATGAAAGTCCCATGCCGCAAGAAGTACTGGATATCGATTACGACCGCTACGCCGCGGGTGAAGCACATTTTTCCTGGGTGGATCGCGAATTTCGGCTCTCGCTCAAAGCCGCACAGGATTGGGCTACAGTCGGCGATTGCGTTGAGGTGCTCTGCCGCGAGTTTTCCGGCCCGCAATATCGCGTGGCGCATTTGAAAATGCTGCTTGACGATGGCGAAACGCGTCTAAAGTGCAATCTGACTGCGCTGGATCATTACGAAGAAAAACTGGCTCAATTTCGGGATGCAATCCGGAAAATGCATGCTCTCGAAGCGTCCCTGCGGATCAACGTCATGCTTGAAGCGCCTTTGCAGTCCGTCGAGGATAATCTTGATAAAATTATCCGGACTGAATTCAACGACGCCGATGTGGATTTCCGACAACTTTCAGGCTTTACCCGCGTTCCGGGTTACCCAAAACCTACCATGCGGATGATCAATTAATTCGATTCGGAGGAAGTTAATGGCTGCTGTTTTGCAAGATGTGTATCAGGGAATTTTGGACGGGGACAGGGATAGTGTTGTTGAAGGCGTCAAATCGGCGTTGGAAACCAAAATGAGCGCCGAGACCATTTTGAAA
>CALGUJ010000090.1 GCA_937902055.1 uncultured Pelolinea sp. | reverse complement strand
AAAAAAGACAGCAGAATTCGTCAAACGCGAGGATGTGCACATAGAATTTCAATTGGTGGATATCAATCGAGCGGATTGGGATCAGAATTTGCCGGCCAGGGATTGGCATGTGGTTTCGCTTTTCGCCGTGCTGCATCATATCCCTTCTCAGCAGCAGCGCCGGTCGCTGATGCACCAGCTCAGGCATCTGGTTGGCCCGAAAAGCTGTCTGTACCTGTCCGTCTGGCAATTGCAAAACAGCTTGCGATTGCTGCCGCGCGTAAAACCATGGGAGATTGTGGGCATCTCTCATCGCGAGGTTGAGCAGGGGGATGTACTGATGGATTGGCGCGCTGGGTTTGAGGAAAAAAGCATGGAGCCGGCGCTCCGCTACGTGCATATTTTCAGTGAGACTGAATTGCAGGAGTTGGCGGCCGAGGCTGGCTTCACCGTTGCTGAGACTTTTTATTCGGACGGCCGCGAGGGCAATCTGGCGCTTTACCAGGTTTGGCGCTGAAAATGTATTGTGATGTAGAATAAATTAAATAAATATCAGGAGACAAAAAATGGCAAGCAGCAATATCGATCTGGGGAAATTATTTAAAGAAGTATCCAAGGCAGTAGCGGACAATCAGGATTCTCTGAATCAGGCCGATACCTACAATCATGATCATGGCGACCACATGGTTGAGATCTTCGACGTGATCTCGCAGGCCATGAAAGAAAAGAAGAGCGCCGATCCGGCGGATCAATTGGAATACGCAGCCCAGTTGCTGCGCAAGCAATCCAGCAGCGGTTCCGCCAAGCAGTACTCGGAAGGATTGAAAAGCGCTGCCAAGCAGATGACCGGCAAAGAACTGGACGCCAACAGCGTGATCACCATGCTTTCAACCATCCTGGGTTCCTCGACCGGAACGGCATCTTCAGGGACCTCATCTTCGGCCGGCGGTGATTTGCTCGGATCCCTGATTGGCGGTCTATCCGGCAGTTCGAGCGGTTCCGATGGCCTGGATTTGGGAGACCTGCTGACCGCAGGCATGAGCTATATGTCAGCCAAGCAAAGCGGCAAGAGCGACCTGGAAGCCCTGACCGGCGCGCTGGTATCCGGCAGCCAATTTGCCGGGGAATCTGATGCGCGCGCGCAATCCACGGAACTGGTGACTTCCACCCTGCTCAGCGCACTGACGGCCATGATGAAAAAATAGTTTTTAGAAATTCAACCCGATAAACCGCGCCCGGTTGAAAGGGCGCGGTTTTTAATTTGCGCATATAATAGGTCAAGTTTTATAGGGAAAAGGATCTTAAAAGAATGAATATCGCGTTGTTCGCACTGGCATTGATCATTTTCCTGATCGCCTATATGCTGTTCAGGACATACAAACTCAGTAAATTCCCGCATCCGGTTGCCCCTGTGGACAAACCGGACATCGATCAAAAATCAGTTTCCACCCACCTCGCTGAATTGATCCGCTTTAAAAGCATATCGACAGAATCGTCGGAAGGCTTCGATCCGCGGCCTTTCCTGGATATTCATCAATGGATTGGCAATACTTACCCTCTTTTAACAAAAAACCTGGAGAGAACTTGTATTAATCAATACAGTCTCTTATACGTTTGGAAGGGCTCCGAACCGGAATTGACGCCGGTATTGTTCAATGCCCACCTGGACGTCGTCCCGGTGGATGAGAGTACTTTGCCGGATTGGAAGGTGGAACCATTCGGCGGGGAGATCCGTGAAGGCTGCATCTGGGGCAGAGGCGCCATCGATATGAAGAGCCATGCCACCGGGCTGCTGGAAGCGGTTGAAGCCTTGATACGCAGCGGTTACCAACCCAAGCGCACCATCTACCTGGCTTTCGGTCACGATGAAGAGATCATGGGATTCAACGGAACGAAAAAGATCGTGGAACACCTCAAAACCCGCGGCGTACGGTTGGCAGCCTTGCTGGATGAAGGCGGCTTGATTTCGATAGGCATGCTGCCCGGCGTGCAAGATCCTTTCGCACTGGTGGGAATCTCGGAAAAGGGATACATGACCCTGAAGCTGAGCGCTGCCGGCAGCCCCGGCCATGCTTCGCAGCCCGGCCGGCAGACAGCCGTCGGCATCCTGGCGCGCGCAATTGCCCTGATGGACGATCATCCGCTGCCTGCCAGGCTGGATTATTTCCTGCCCACCCTTGAAAAATTAGCGTACATGCTGCCTTTCAGAATGCAATTTCTGATTGCCAATGCCTGGCTGTTCCGGGGATTATTCATCAAAAACCTCGAAAAATCTACGCAATTGAACGCCCTGATCCGCACCACGCACGCCACCACCATGATCAACGGCGGCATCAAGGATAATGTCCTGCCGGCTTCGGTCACTGCCAAGGTCAACTTCCGCTTATTGCCGGGCGACAGTATGGATGCAGTGATTGCTTATGAGAAAAAAGTGATCAACGACTCGCGCGTGGAGATGCGGGTGGATGAAACCAATGGCGGCTGGGAAGCCTCACCGGTTTCACCGCTGGATACGCCCGCTTACCGTTCGCTGGAATTGGTCACGCGCCAGGTGTTCGATAATATCGCCGTGGCGCCGTTCGTTTTCCCGGCTGCCACCGATTCGCATCATTACCAAC
>CALGUJ010000089.1 GCA_937902055.1 uncultured Pelolinea sp. | reverse complement strand
TAATTGATGAACAAGTGTGAGGCTGATAAGAGCGGCGCGTATGAAAACGCGCCCTACCTTCAATACTCTGTAGGGCGGCTTTCCATAGCCGCCTTTTCGATTTTATATGGTATGTTTGGAAACGTAACCTACCTCTATTGATATATCTAATCGCTTTTTTCCAGCACCCAGAAGTGCGAGAGCCCCAGCGCGCGCAGGGGTGTTTTTTCAAGGAATTGCAGGAATCCGCGCAGCAGTTTGCCCAATGCCGGGCTGCGGCGGATGATGTTATCGTAGGCGCCGAAGACGATCGTATGGTAAACCACTTTCAGCGGCAGCCCGCTGAAGAGTTTACTCAACGAATGGCGCGTGTAAATGCGCACATGCGGGGCCAGTTTATCGCGCCAGAAATCCGGCAGATAGTTCACGAAAAGCTTGTTGCCGAAGTGATATTTGCCTTTCCAATAGATGCCATGGGTTTCAAAAGGATAGCCGCGATTGGGGCAGAAAACCACCAGGCGGCCTCCCGAATGCAGTGTGCGCGCCATTTCTTCAACCGATTGGCGGTCATCCTGCACGTGCTCGAGCACCTCGTGGCTCAGCATCAGGTCGAACAAGCCGTTTTTAAAGGGCAGATGTTCACCCACCGCGCAGACCAGATCGCGGTTTTTCTTTTTGGCTTCCAGCAGGCGCTCAAATTCCACGTCGATGCCCACCGCCAGCCGGGCATCCTTTGCCAGGCGCTCCAGGTATTCACCCACGCCGCAGCCGTTCTCCAGAACTGCGCCCTTCAACCCCTCCCCGCCCCACTGGCGGATCATGGCCAGGCGGCGCTCCTGCCCGGCGCGCCACACATAAGAAGGCTCACCGCGTTGAGCGGCTTTAGCAAGCTGTCGAGATTGTACGGTCTTTGCCATCGCTTATTCTTTCACGTAAGGAACCCAGGCCAGCAGCGTGGTGCCCTGTTTACGGATGGAGATCACTTCCATACCGCCGCCGGCGGCTTCGGCACGCGCCTGCATATTGGTCAGGCCGTGGCCGATGCGCGCGCCCGGGCGGGGGGTATCGAATCCGGCGCCGTCGTCGCTCACCTTGAGCATAACGCGGTCGCCGCGCCGCCACAGGCGCACGGCCACCCGGGTGGCTTTGGCGTGCTTGGCGGTGTTGGATAGCGCTTCCTGGAAGATGTGATACAGCGCGTCGATCTGCGGGCGCGCCATACCCTCCACGTCCTGCGGTTCGCCCACCATGCTCACGTCCACCATGGTGTTGGCGCGGAATTCGCGGATCAGGCTGCGCATGCCCTCGACCATGTTGGCATGGCGCAACTGGCGCGGGCGCAGGTTGAGGATGTAAGCGCGGATGTCGGCGATTGCCGCCTGCAGCGCTTCCAGCGCTTTTTCGATCTGCTGAACGCCGTTGTTCTTGCCCTGCACCTGGCTCATGCGCGCGTTTTCCAGCGACAGGCCGATGCCATACAGGGATTGAATGATACCGTCGTGCAAGTCCATGCCGATGCGCTCACGTTCCTCGCTAATGATCTGCACACGTGCCTGCTGGTTGCGGATCTCGTAGGAAATGCCTTCCGACAACGAAGCGCCGGTGGCCTGGAGGAAGTTCATCTCGCGATCCGTTAACAGGTTGCGGCGCGAGTGCGCAAAGCAAGCCACCCCGAACGCCTCGTCATCCGAAAAAAGCGGCAGACAGATCAATTGCCCGATGGCTTTTTCGCGCAATTCGACATTCAGCTCTTTCACGCGGCTGTTGGGCAGGTTGACCACGCGCATTTCTTTTTTGGCGTACTGGCTGAGCAGCAAACTGTTTTCATCGCGGGCAGCATCAACTTCCCAGATATATTGCAGTCTGCCATGGTGATAGACCAGCACCAGACTATTCCTGCTCTTTTCACCCAGGTATACCTCGCAGGCATCCAGATCAAGAAGGTCCAGAAGCGGGGGAATCACCTGGCGCAAGTTCGCCAGCAGGAAAGGGAACTTCTCCTCAAAGCTCAAGTCTTCCGATTTTTTATCGTGGATCTCATCCGCAACCGGCTTTGCCGCAGGAGTGCCCAACGATTCAGTTTCATAATCCAAGTTTTCCACAAGCCTGATTTTAATCCAGCAAAAGGCTTTTGCACAATCGGTTTAATCGCAGCGAATCGGACAAATTTAGTATAATTTGTTCATCTATGGTCACCCATTCCCCTCTCAACCGCAAAGAGCAGGAAGATGGTATGCGCCGGGAAGGGCGCCTGCCGCCGGGTCAGAGCTTGACGGAAAAATTTCCCGTCCTGCATTACGGCCCCATCCCGGCTTTCGATGAGAGCCGTTGGGATTTCCGCTTATGGGGTTCAGTCAAAAAAGAAATCTGCCTTTCCTGGACGGAATTTCAGCAGCTTCCACGAACTTCGGTTAATATGGACCTGCACTGCGTCACACGCTGGAGCAAATTCGACACCCGGTGGGAAGGCGTCAGCCTGCGCACGCTGATCGATGCGGGTTGGCTGGATTTAAAGCCGGAGACCCGTTTCGTGATCCAACATGCCGAGAACGATTTTTCCGCCAACCTGCCGTTGGAGATTGCCCTGGCGGAAAACTTCCTGCTGGCCACGCATTTCAACGGCCAGCCGCTCATGCCCGAGCACGGCTTTCCGCTGCGCGGGGTGGTGGGAGCCATTCCCGGGCGGAAAGACTTAAAAGACGTTTACTTTTGGAAAGGCGCCAAATGGCTGCGCAGCCTGGAATTTTC
>CALGUJ010000088.1 GCA_937902055.1 uncultured Pelolinea sp. | reverse complement strand
GCCATGTGGCTGCCGGTTCCATCGGATGAGTTGCGTGACTTCATCTTCCAGGTGGATGGCGCCCTGACCAGCCATTCCGGACACCCCTATCATAGCTGGGGTGTGTATTTCAAAGCGGATGAGGAAACAGAAAACTATTACTATTTCCTGATCGATAACAACCAGTATTATTATTTCACGTTGATTCGCGGCGAGAACAGAACCAACCTGATCAACGGGCGCAAGAGCGAAGACCTCAATCCGCTGGATGAAAGCAATACCATTACGATTGCCTGCGACGGCAGCACCTACAGTTTCTACATCAACGGCAAGTTCCAGGAAGATTTCTCCGATAACCGTCTGCAATCCGGCAGGATCGGTATCTATTCCGAGATGCGTGAGAATACCACCCTGGATTGGGAATTCGACAATATGGTTTTGTACGCGCCCTAACCGGCAAATCTGTTGAGAATTAATAAGAGAGCCATTTTTCGAATGGCTCTCTTGTTTTTAAATGTTGCGTGGAATTCAATCGCCATGTTTCCGGAAGCTGATCCAGGCTGCCGGCGCCAGGAGCGCAAAACTGCCCCCCACAAACAACCATTTCAACGGTGTAGCTATTGTTGCCAGGGCAGCCGCCAGCGGCTGCGGCGCGGGGTATGCTGCCATGACGAGCGCGGCGTTGATATTTTCGAGCAGATCAAGCAGTACGGCAGCCAGGGGGATCAGGTTCAGACGCCTCCAGGAAGAGGCCTCATCCAGCGACCGCCCCAGTAAAAAGCTCAGGGAAGTTGCCAGAAAAGCGCCGTACACCAACGGAAAAACCAGGTCGAAAGTGAACCGCGCCCGGATGTAAGCTTGCCGCCCGTCGCTTCCGTAGCTTTCAGCCATGCGGTTCAATTCGGCTGGCGTGTAAAAGAAAGTTGTGTCGGGTGTGCCGGCGTCGTCGCTGTAAGCAGCCGCCTGCGCGGATTGCGCCGGCAGTTGCGTGGCGCTGAAAGCCAGGAATAGCAGCAGGCAGATCAAAACAACCGGCAGTTTTGACAACCGGTAAAGCCGGCGGGAAATCCGCTCAGGCATGCTCGCCGCCTTTCGCAAGCGCGTTGATGAACCCGTTCAGAAATCGGGCGATGTCGACCAACAGGGAGAGATCGACCAAATCGGGGGTGTCTTTTTCGGTGTGCGCGATTTCCGTTTCCATTTCCATGAAAGCGGCGGTGGTCAGGGCGATGGCCGGCACCTGGTTCATGGCGAACACCATGTGGTCGCTTTGGTACCAGATGGCGCCTTCCTGCATGGAGGCGAAATTTTTCATCTCGGCCAGCGCCAGGTCGCGCTCGAATGGCGGGCATTCATAGAAAGAGATCTCGCTGGGGCTGCCGTGGTAGCCGGCGCCGTCCACGTTGATCGCCAGCCGGATTTGGTCCAGGCGGCCGGCGTGGCGTCCCAGGTACGCCAGTTCGCCGCCGGCGCTGTAATGGTCCTCGCCGTTCATGGCCAGCAATTCCACCGGCGCTGAAGCCGGATGCGCTTTCAACATTTCGGCCAGCAGCAGCAGCACCACCACCCCGCTGGCGTTATCTACCGCGCCGGGCGTGCCGGTTTTTGCGTCGATGTGGGCGCACACCACCACGCGCTTGCCGGCCTGGTTGCCATTGAATGCGCACACGTTCTCCGACCAGGAAGGCAGCCGCTGCGCTTCCATCTCCAGGCGCAGGGGCTTGCCGGCCCAGGCCGACAGGCGCTCGCCTTCCACATCGGTCATGAACGCCGTTGGGATATCAAAGTCGCCGTCTTCGATCAATGGGAACGGATACTGCGCGCCGGCCATCGCGGGATTTTTCGCGGTGGCGGTGACTATGGCGGCCGGCTGCTGGCTTTCCAGCAGGTGGTAGATTTCCTTGTGAGCATCGGGATTGTAAAAAACGTATTTCTTGGGGGCGAGCTGCTCTCTGGTCAGATCGCCTTTCAACAGCAGGATTTTTCCGCGGTGTTCGCCGGCGCGCAATTCTTCGATGGTGGATGCAGTGGATAATTCGGCTTGCACGTTGCATCCCAGGGAATAAGGGCTGATGCTGATGGCGAAGCGGGTTTCCTCCGCCTGCAGGTTGATTTTCCCTGTTTTGTAATCCAGGCTGTCGAAGCGCTGGGTTTCGGTTTGCCAGCCCAGGCTGCCCGCTGTGCGCTCGAAAAAATCGGTTGCGGCGCGGTTGCCGGCGGTGCCGACCAGACGGGTTGGGATATCCAGGCAAAGATGCCGCAGGTAGCCGCCCGCTTTTTCCAGATAAGCGTTCATCGTTGTTCCTTGAAGATAGTTTATTTGGTGGAGAATTATTTCTCGGCTCTGTTCCGTCCGCTTCCGGCCAGGAACAGGATGCCAATCATAATCGGGATGCCGCTGATCAACAAGATGGCAGACAGGTCGCGAATTCCGGTGAAGGTATAAGCTACGCCTGCCAGGATGAAAAGAATGCCACCGATCAGCGGCCGCTTCCAGGCAATCCAGGTCAGGATCAGGATGATATAGGTCGGGATCAGGTGGATCAACAGCCCGAGCAGGATCTTTCCAAACGGGATGCCGGGTTGAAAGACGTCCAGCGAAAACAGGCTGATAAATATCGCAAAAGCAATCGCCAGTACGCGCGCGATGCGATTCAGAACCATAAACAATTTACTCCGGCTTCTTTCGCTCATAAAACTCCCTCGTCAGTTTTCTTTATGATTATATACGGTTGCCTGACGGAAAAG
>CALGUJ010000087.1 GCA_937902055.1 uncultured Pelolinea sp. | reverse complement strand
TGCGCCGGAACAGGAAGAATTCCGGTTCAGGACCGCAATTGAAGATCATGCCGCGTTTTTTCAAATCGGCCATAATGCGCTTCAGGTTTCCACGTGGATCGCCGGCAAATGGTTCGTCTTCCGGCGTGAAAACGTCGCAGAAAAAGCGCGCACGTTTCATTTCTGCGGGCGTCCAGGGCAATACCGCGTAGGTATCGGTATCGACGTATAAATGCATGTCGCTTTCCTGGATGCGGGCAAAACCTTCGATCGATGACCCATCGAACCAGATACCGCCATCCAGGGCGCCTTCCAACTGTTCAACCGGTGCATCTACGGACTTCACCATTCCAGTGACGTCTGAAAACTGGAAGCTGATGAATTTCACATTGTCTTTCTTTACTCGTTCTAAAATTTCTTTCTTGTCCATGTTTCCTCCAATGGCTTTTAAAAATAACAGGGCATGCCCGGGCATGCCCATGTTAACAAAAGAATGTTACCTGACTGCCCTTCCTTAAAAACAGAGTTTTTTTTAACCAAAAAAAAACATCTGGCCACTGTGAGACCTCTGTCGCGTGCATCGCTGCTCGTTTTTCGTTCTCACTTATTCGGAAGGAAGAATGAAGTCTGTGGCAAGACTTCGGAGGCACCCGCTGAACCGTTCGATTTTTTCCCGAAACCGGGATTAGCGCTTCCCTTGCGGAAAGGAACCTCCTCCTCGTAATCTCCTTGCGGAGACCCAGCCGCTTTCCTTCTTGCTATTCAGTTTTTAAATATGGGCGTATTTTTACCACCCCTCCGCACCTCTTGTCAAGGGGCAAATTGAAAATTCTTCCCTATTTATTTCATTCGGGTTGCGTCTTTATATGCATCCAGAAAATCTTTGATAATGTCGTGCTGCTTGATATGACCGATCAGCATGGAGTTGGCTGGATTGTGAATTTTCCCTTCTACGCCGAGCTTCAGCTTGCCCTTATCGTTGGGGAAATAAACACTCTTGCTGGCCAACAAATCCCCGTCATCAATGGTGATATTAACTTCATACACGAACTCTTTGTGTTTGTTTTTCTTGATCAGGATGGCAGCCCAGTCTTTTTTATTGTCGATTTCCACTTCACGCTTATGTTTTTTGAATTCCTTGCGTAGATCCTCAAATGCCGTTAATACTTCCTCGTGAACGAAAAGGCGGGCCGCTTTTTGAATTTCCTCTTTCCGCTGTTTCAATTCCCGTTTATTTTTCTTTTGCTCTTTCAGGTACAGTTCCAGATCGTCTTTCCAGTCCGCCATGGAATTCAACTCCTGTGATCTTCTGAATTGATTAAATTATATTATTTTTTTATTATGGAACGATAAATGAATCGTTAAGAAGAACTTAATGCCAGGTGCGCGGCTGGACGGTGTTGAAAGCCACTTTACCCGTTTGCCGGATCGAGCAAAAGCCGCCCCTGGCGATCACGATGTGATCCAAGACGCTGATATCCAACAACTTTCCGGCTTTGACCAGTTCTTCCGTAAAACGCAGGTCTTCCTCGCTTGGCTGCGGATCACCCGATGGGTGGTTGTGAACCAGGATCATCGCGGATGCGCGTTTGCGCAGCGGCAGCTCGAATATTTCCGCCAACCGCACCGAGGAGTGGTTGATGGTGCCGATATAAAGTTGCTGTTCTTCGATCAATCGGTTGCGCGTGTTCAATACCAAAACCCATAATTCCTCTTGGGTCTTTTCCACCAGCCGGTGGGCCAGGTAGTTATGAATATCTTCAGGTTTGTTGAAAACGCGGGCGGGATGATCCTCTTCCTTGCTCAACCGATATCCCAATTCGATCGCAGCTTTGATCTGGGCAGCTTTCGCCCGCCCCATACCTTTTATTTCGCATAAATCGTCGAAATTGGCCGCGTGCAACCCCCGCAACCCACCAAAGCGATTAAGAAGCTGCCAGGCCAGATCGATGACGTTGGCGCCTTCCACTCCCACACGCAGCAAAATCGCCAGCAATTCCGCGTTGGTCAACGCGCTTTCGCCAAGTTGTTCCAGCCGCTCTCGCGGCCGTTCATCCAACGGAAAATCCCGTATGCCGATGTTTTTATTGTTAGCTTCCATGAAGGCTTTCCCCTTTCCGAATTTATTGTAATACAAAACAGAACATTTGTCCTGCTTTCTCGGTAAGTCACGAAAAAGGCGTTGCCGGATGCCGGTATTCTGAAACCACTTAATGCTATAATTTTTCAGCTATCCATAAACCGGGAAGAAAATTTACGCATGCAAAAGAGCCTTGCACAACCTTTGGATTATCTCGTCATCGGCCATGTCACTCAAGATCTGGTTGAAGGCGGCGTCATGCTGGGGGGAACCGCTTCCTATGCTTCGCTCACAGCGCACGCCCTCGGGCAGCGCACCGGCGTGGTCACCTCCTGCCCCAAATGGCTTCAGATGCCTGAATTGAAAACAATCGCAATTTTCCGCAAGTATTGTCAGTATGCCACCACTTTCGAGAATATCCAGCAAAGTGATGGTCGCCGGCAGATTATTCATCACTCCGCCGCCATGCTCGATGTGGAAGATGTTCCGGAAAATTGGTTATCTTCCACGATTGTCCATCTTGGTCCGGTCGCCGCTGAAATTGCCCCTTCCATCATCCAGGGTTTTTCACAGATCGGAAGAGCGTCGTGTAGGGAAAGAGTGTAGATCTCGGTGG
>CALGUJ010000086.1 GCA_937902055.1 uncultured Pelolinea sp. | reverse complement strand
TCTCCACAGCAGTCTTCCTGACCGGCGCGGCATTCCTGGCCAGCCTGGCAAAAGCTCACTTCAGCGGAGCCATTATTAACCTGCTGAATCTTGCCGTGGGTGTGGTCCTGATCGTGTTCGGCTTGCGCTTATTGCTGGGAAAAGAAAAGTCTTAGGATTGGCGTGTTTCTCGAAGATGCTCGCATAAAATGTAGGGGCAACCGAATATTGATTGCATGATTGGCTGATGCAATGTCCTTTGGGTTAAATTGTTGGATTTCGCGTTGCTCAATCCAACCTACAAGAATCCGTTGGATTGGTGGTCCCTCAACCCAACGTTTTTAAAATGCTGGATTTCGTTATGCACAACCCAGGCTGCTATCGGTTTTCTGTAGTTCGATTGGCGGTTTTATTAAATACCTTCGCAGGAAATGTGAGGACAGCCCGGTATAAAACAAGCGCAGCGGTCTTTACGATCGCTGCGCTATTCTTTTCAATAATTCCGGAAGACGATCCTCCGGATCCAAAGGTTTAAGCCTGCGCTTTGCGGTTGACAAAAGCCAACCAGAACGCGCCGGTGCCGATCAGGGTGGCGGCCAAACCAACCAACCAGCCGAACACGGGGATGGCCTGAACGAGCACGAACAGGAACACACCCACCAACAGGCTCAGCCAGGTGTTGGCATTGCTCTGCTTGAAGAGCACTTTCATCAGCCATTCGCCGAATACGAAAGCGGCAATCAGTTTGCTCAGGGTGAACACTGCGAAGAAGAACAACAGCGCCGCCAGCGACAGGGTGGTGCCGGCCAGGCCGAACCACACGAACAGCAGGCTTCCCAGGCTCAGGAAACCGACCAGGACGCCGATCATGATGAAGACCAGCGGGACGATGAACATGGCTAATACGCCCACCGCGATGATCACGAAGCCCCAACCCATGGCTTTGATGGGCTGTTTGTAAGCAGCATCCGCCAGTTTCTGGAAGGGCTTGCGCAGCAGCCAGAGCGCCAGGGCGCCCAGCACGAACAGCTTGATGAACATGCGTACGACGTTCAGCGCGGCGCCCCATGCGAAGCGGGCCGGCATATTCTTTTCGAAAGGCTTGACCTGGCTGGGAACCGTACTGGTCTGGGTTTCGTAAGGCACGGGGGTTTGATAAACGACCGTACCGGCGGCGACCGCTTTCAAATCGGCGCTGTTATCGACCGAGCTGGTGTAGGTCACCTGACCGCCGATGGTGGCTTGATCGGAAATGGTCAGGCCGGGCTGTTTTACTTCTTCCACGTATTTACTGATCCACGGGTTGTAGCTCATGGCTTCGGCGGAATTTGTCGCCTCGTCCACGTTGCCGATGTTAATGTCGGCGTTGCGGCCAACTGAACCGTTCAGTTCCACTGCCGCGCTCTCGGCCTTGAGGTCGCGTTCGACTATGCCGGAAAGCAGCGCCTGGTAAGCGCCCACGTAGAGGTCGCGCGCGATGGTCGAGCGCGCGCCCGTGGTCAGGCTGAAGCCGCCGTAGAACAGGTTGCGGCCAATGGCGCCGTTGGCTTTCATGGCCGACGAACCGCCAAACACCGAACCGGTCACTGTGCCATTGACGATGATCTCTGCCGCACCGCTGAACAGGTTGCCGTTGATGACCGCGCCATCGCTCACCACAATGCTTTCACCCATCAGGATCGCGTCGCCGTTGACCGTGCCGTTGATCGTCACGGTTTTGCCGGTAGCGAACAAGATGCCGTTCACCGTGCCGTCGATCACCACGTTGTCGCCGGAAATAAAGGCGTCGTCGTCAATGGTTTGGGAAGCCGGGATGGTCTCCCCTTTGGGAAATTCCGCCGCGCTGACGCTTCCGAAAATGCCCAGTACCATCAGCATGACCAGGCTGAGCGAAATCACCCACTTTCGATTTTTCTGAATTGAATTGATCATTTCTTTCTCCTTTTTCATCCTTCAAAACACTTTATATACGCACAACAAAAAAAATGGTTGCTCGTCGCAACCAGGGATTAAGACACCAGATTTTCACTCTGCTACTTGGAAATTTCTCTCAACACCATCGCCAGTGTGCCAACCACGATAACGAACAGGATGATCAAGGCTCCCACCAGGATGCCGTTGGTTTGCTCGGGGCTGGTCACCCATTCCGCCGGGAGCGGGGTGAGCGTTCCGGGCAGTATCACCGCGGTGGGGGTGGTTCCCACCTTTGCCAGCCGCGCGGACTCAAAGGCCTTTGACATGGCTTCGCTCCAGGTGACAATCACCCCGAATGCCAGGATCACGCTGACGAAGATCAGGTTTTGAAAATTCACCCAGTCCGGCAGCACCTTGCGGAGTTTTTTGCGGATCGCGTTATATCGTTCGTGCAGGTTCATTCGACAACCTCCAAACTGTCCGCTGCTTTTTTCGCGCTATCGGCGGATTCGCTCTGCCCCGATAGCACTTCCTGCACGGCAGTTTTGATACTGCTGCTGAGAGATGTGATCTGGTTGGGATTCGGCCGAACCTGGGAAGAATCCAGGATCTTGCCGAGTGTATCCTGCAAAGCCGGGTTTCCCCAGGCTGCCAGCGAGGAAGGCCGCACCGGCAGGTATCCCGAGATGGGCGCCCAGTCTGCCAAAAATTCCGGATCAACCAGGTGCTCCACGAGCAAGCTGGCGTATTCTTTCTCTTTCTGGTCTTTCGCAACCAGGCACCACATCCAGCCCTTCGCCAGGGTGAACGAGGTCTCTCCCAGGCTTGGCAGCTGCGCCAGTTTCAGACCGGTAGTGTCCTGCAGCTGGCGACTCGTCCAGGTGATGATCCCTTCGGAAGCGGAATTTTGGAACGATTCCCAAGCCTGATCCTCGTTTTGCAGGTCAAGCAACTTGGCTGAAACCAGGCCGGATTTCAATCCGTTTTCGTAGATCTGCAGCGTCTGCGTCAGGCTTTCTGTATTGATGAAAGCCTGCCCTTGCGCGTCCTGCAAAGCTCCGCCGGCCGAAAGGTAGATCGCCAACGAGGTAAGCGCGGTGGGGTCGCCCGCGGGAAAGACCAATCCATCAATCTGCGTGTTGACGTTCGCCCAATCCGGCTGCGGGTTGGAAAAGAACGCGCCGCGATAAACCAGCCCCAGCGCGTCGGCCGCCAGGGGTATGCCGTAAACCGTTCCCTGAAAGATACCCATCGATTGGGTGAATGCGTACCAATCACTCTCGTCGATGGTGGAAGACACTTCTTCGATCGGCTGCAGCAGCCCTTTTTGCGCGGCGATTTCCATATCCGCCCGCGAGAGCAGCACCAGGTCCGGTTCGGCTTCCGCCGCCACCTGGCTGGCGTAATCCAGCGTATCCAGGATGCTGCCTGCGCCGCTGGCGGCTTTCACACGGATATCCAGGCTTACTTCGGGGTATTGCGCGGTGAACGATTTGAACTGCGCCGCTAACAATTGCGCCGCAGGTGTTGGGTCATTCGGATTGAATTGCGGGGAAACCCATACCGTCAAGCGGTAATTTAAAGGGGCAGCCGTGGCAGTAGCTTGAGGCGTGGGTGTTTCTTTCTGTTTATCTTCCGCCCGGGTTGGGGTGGCTTCAACCAGCTCCTCCCTTTCCGCGATAGCCGTGTCCAGGTAGGATAGCCCCTGGCAGCCTGCCAGGAACGCCATGGCCAGCACCAACACCACGGGCAACACACGGGTCAATAGGTTCGCCGG
>CALGUJ010000085.1 GCA_937902055.1 uncultured Pelolinea sp. | reverse complement strand
ACGGTTTTCGCAGCTCATTGCATGAGCAATGAGCGTAGATACCTCTTCCGATGCAGCTGCTGTATCGGAAGAGGTACAGTTAATAAGTTTAAAATGTCCCTTTTTGGAATTTATCTATTGATCGACCGCTTTAAATCGTCCAGCATGGTCAGCGCCCGCGCCGCGCCCTCCGCCGTGCAGGTGGTCGGATTGTCCACCAAATATGCCGGGATGCCCAGCTTGCGCGTCAGGAAGCGGTCGATGCCGCGCAGCAGCGTCCCGCCGCCGCACAGCGCCACGCCGCGATCCATGATGTCCGATACCAGTTCCGGCGGCGTCTTTTCCAGTACGCGCTTCACCATGTCCACGATGTCCTGCAGGGCGTCCTGCAGCGCGTCCACGATGTCCTCGGTCTTGATGGTCACCGAGCGCGGCAGCCCGCTCACCTGGTCCTGCCCCTGGATTTCCAGCGTCAGCGCGTCCTCTTCCTTGACCGCCGCGCCGATGCGCATTTTCACCAGCTCGGCGCTGGCTTTGCTCAGGATCACGCCGTAATTCTTGCGGATGTAATTGATGATGTCTTCGTCCATCTGCTGGCCGCCGGTGCGTTCCAGTTCCGATGAAATGATGGCGTTCATCGCCAGTACGGCCGCCTGGTTGGTGCCCCCGCCCAGGCAGATCACCATATTGCCGGAGGGCGGCGCGATCGGCAGGTCGATGCCCAGCGCGGCCGCCAGCGGCTGCTGGATCAGGTATACCTCGCGGCTGCCGGCGCCGATGCCGGCTTCGTGCACCGCGCGGCTCTCCACGCTGGTGATGTTGCAGGGCACGGTCAGCATCAAGCGCGGCCGGAACAACACCATCGGGCCGCAGATGCGCTGCACCAGGTAGCGCAGCAGATTTTCGGTGATCTCGTATTCCGCGATCACGCCGTGCTGCACCGGGTTGACCACTTCGATATCTTCCGGCACGCGCCCGAACATGTCCTTGGCCGCCTGGCCCCACTCGATCATCTTCCATTCGTCGACCAGGATCGCCACCGTGCTGGGTTCGTGCAGCAGCACTTCAGCGCCTTCCACGATGACCGTGTTGGAAGTGCCCAGATCGATTCCCAATTCGCGCGTTAGACTTGCCAAATTATGTGTTTCCCTTTATCTTCAACGATAGCAAACTGATAAATTTTAGCACAAAGATTCTTTATACGCGCTTTCAGCGCGTGAAGAATTTCAAAGCCAGCCGCAGCCGTTCTTCCAGGTCGTCCGGCGCGTCCTTGGGCAGCGCCTGGATGGCGGTTTGCGCCTCGATCACGCTGTAGCCCAGCCCCACCAGCGCGTCCATCAGCTCGCGGTTCACGTCGCGCGCCGCGCCCAACAGCCCGGCTTCCAGCGGTTTCAGCTTATCGTGCAGGTACAGCACGATCTTCTGCGCCGTCTTGCTGCCGATGCCCGGCACCTGGCTGAAGATGGCGGCCTGCTCCCCCAGCACCGCCTGGTAGATCATGTCCACCGACAGCGTCGAGAGCACCGCCAGCGCCGTACGCGGACCCACTCCGTCCACCGTGATCAGGCTCTGGAATAAACCGCGCTGTTCCGCGCTGTCGAATCCGTACAGGCTCAGGTTGTCCTCGCGCACCACCAGGTGCGTGAATAATTGTGCGTGCTCTCCAACTTCATAGCCGTTGGCCACCGCCGCCGGCGCGGCCGCGCGCAGCCCCAGCCCCCCCACCTGCACCACCAGGTAATTCTCGCCTTTTTCCAGCACTTCGCCTTTTATGGATGCGATCATTTCTCTTCCATCTTTTCCCGTTGGTCGAAGATCTCGAACAGCACCACCGAAGCGGCGCAGGCCAGGTTGAGCGAGTCCACGTAGCCGCGCATGGGGATGTGCACCAGTTCGTCGCACAAAGCCAGGTGCTGCGGTTGCAGGCCTTTCTGCTCGCTGCCCATCAACAGGATCATGTCCTCCGGATAATTATAACTGCGGTAAGCCTTGGCCTCCCCACACCACGTGCCGATGACCCGCGCCCTGCGGCGTTTTTTCCAGTCGGCCAGCGTCCCCGTGTCGGTTTTCACCAGTTTCTGCGTAAAAATGGAGCCCATGCTGGCGCGCACCGCTGTTGGATGGTAAGCGTCTGTGGAGTCGTCCAACAGGATCAAGCCGCTGCCCCCCGCGCCGTCCAGCGAGCGCAGCGCCGAGCCCAAATTGCCGGGATCTTGCACGTCCTCCAGCGCCAGCCACAGCCCCTTCTCCGCCCCGCTGCTTTCCAGGTCGAGCCAGCGCTGCCCCACCACGGCTGCCGCCCCCTGCGGCCCGGCTTTCATCGAAAAAGAGTTGAAGACCTCCGGCGTCACGTGCAGCGTCGCGATGCGCCGCTCCTCCGCCAGCTGCGGGATTTTCCGTCCGAATTCCGAAACCAGCAGGTCCGCGCTGTAGATGATCTGACGGATGTCCGCGCCTTTTTCCAGCGCGTCGCCCACCAGCTTCAGGCCTTCCACGTAAAAGCAGCCGCTTTCCTGGCGGCCTTTCTTGTCCTGCAGCTTGCGCAGGGCTTTGATGGCGGGGTTGGCGCTGCTGGTGATGGCTTCTTTCATCGCGAAATTACCCTTTCAGGTTGTTGAAGCGCCGGCTGTGGATGTGGCAGATGGCGATCGCCAGCGCGTCCGCCGCGTCGTCCGGCCTGGGTATGTCCTTCAACCCCAACAGCATCTTCACCATCTGTTGCATTTGGGGCTTGTCGGCTTTGCCGTAGCCCGCCACGGCCTGCTTGACTTCCATCGGGTTATACTCCGCCGCCGGTATGCCGGCCTGCGCCAGCGCCAGCAGCAGCACGCCGCGCGCCTGCCCCACCGCCAGCGCCGTGCGCACGTTGCGTTGGAAGAACAAATTCTCCACAGCCCCGCTTTCGGGATGGTGGAGAACCAGGATTTCGTTTAATTGACCGTACAGCGATTGCAGGCGCGCCGCCAGCGGTTCGCCCGCTTCGGTACGCAGCACGCCGTACGCGATTACTTTGAGTGAATGATCCGCGCTCTCATCCAGGATGCCGTAACCCGTGATGGCGCTGCCCGGATCGAGCCCGATCACCGCCATGCATTATTCGGCTTCGAGCGCCTGCAGGGCTTCTTCGCTCATCGCCAGGTTGGAGAACACGTTCTGCACGTCGTCCAGCTCTTCCAGCATTTCCAGCACGTGCATCACTTTGAGTGTCTTTTCGGTGTCCAGCGTCAGTTCCTGTTTGGGCTGGAAGCGCAGTTCGGCTTCTTCCACCTCGATCCCGGCTTCCTTCAGCTTGTTGCTGATGTCCATGAAAGCCTCCAGCGGGCCGAAGATCTCGATGTATTCGTCGTCGTTGGTCACGTCGTTGGCGCCGCCTTCCACGCCAGCCTCGAACACCTTGTCGAAATCCACGCCCTCCGCGGGCAGCGAGAAATAGCAGATGTGATCGAATTGCCAGGATACCGCGCCCACTTCGGCCATGCTCCCGCCGGCGTGCGAAAGCACGTGGCGGATTTCGGCCACCGTGCGGTTGCGGTTTTCGGTCAGGCAGTCGATCATCACCGCGATGCCGTTGGCGGCGTATCCTTCGTAGGTCATGCGCTCGATGGCTTCGGTGTCCTTGCCCTCGCCCGTGCCGCGTTTGATGGCGCGTTCGATGTTCTCCTTCGGCATGCTTTCGCGTCTGGCCCGGTCGACTGCCAGCCGCAGTTTGAAGTTCGCCTCGATGTCGCTGCCGCCTTCACGTGCGGCGATCGCGATTTCGCGTGCCAGTCGGGTAAAAAGCTGGCCGCGTTTGGCGTCCGCTGCGCCTTTCTTTCGTTTGATCGTGGACCACTTATTATGACCGGACATACAGAAGCTCCTTCTATCTATACCTTAGGATGGATAAATTATATACCATTCGCGCCCTGCGCGTTTTCCCTGTTTTATATGTGCGCGTCGGCTTTCACCGGGTTGACCAGCTTGCCGATGCCCTCGATCTCCACCTCCACCCGGTCGCCCGGCGCCAGCGGCCCCACCCCTGCCGGCGTGCCGGTCAGCAGCACGTCCCCCGGCTCCAGCGTCATGAAAGACGACACGTACACGATCAACTGCGCCACGCTGAACACCATCTCGCGCGTCGAGGCCATCTGGCGCAGCTCGTCGTTCACGCGGCAGGTCACCAGCGCGTCCGCCGGGTCCAGCTCGGTCTCGATCCACGGCCCCAGCGGGCAGAACGTGTCGAAGCCCTTGGCGCGCGTCCACTGCCCGTCGCGGTTCTGCAAATCGCGCGCGGTCACGTCGTTGGCCGCCGTGTAGCCTAAAATGTAATTTTTAGCCTTCTCCAGCGGGATCCAGCGCCCCTTGCGCGCGATCACCACCGCCAGTTCAGCTTCGTGCTCCACGCGCTGCGATTGCGGCGGCAGCACGATCGTCTCTCCCGGCCCGATCAGCGAGGATAGAGGCTTGGTGAAGATTAATGGCACCTCCGGGATCTCCACGCCGTGCTCGCGCGCGTGCTCCGGGTAGTTGCGCCCCACCGCCATGATCTTGCCCGGCTCGCAGGGCGCCAGCAGCGTGATCTCCTTCAGCGGGATGCTGGCCCCTAGCCGGCGGTAAGCCCCAAAGGGCGCGCCGCTCAAAGGGCCTACCAGCGCTTCCGCGCTATTGATCCAGCCGTATTGCGGCGCCGTGCCTTTTTGCTTGTAGCGGATGATCTGCATGCGTGAATCCTTGTTTGCGAATGGTTGCGCTAATTATAAATGCGCCTGCTTATAAAAGAAAACTCCCCATATTCCGGAGAGGCTGTTGCCTGCCTGGATTTTCCAGTTATAATTGGGATTGCTTCGGGCGGATAGCTCAGTTGGTCAGAGCGCATCTCTTACACAGATGAGGTCGCAGGTTCGAGCCCTGTTCCGCCCA
>CALGUJ010000084.1 GCA_937902055.1 uncultured Pelolinea sp. | reverse complement strand
ACCACCGAGATCTACACTCTTTCCCTACACGACGCTCTTCCGATCTCGCGGTGTTTCTTTTCTTTCAGTTCGGTCTCGGTGGCAGCGCCAACGCGGATGATGGCTACGCCGCCGGTCAGTTTGGCCAGGCGTTCCTGCAGTTTTTCGCGGTCGTAGTCGCTGGTGGTCTTGTCGATCTCGACGCGGATCTGCTCGATGCGGCCCTTGATCTCCTTGGAATCGCCTTTGCCGCCGATGATGGTGGTGTTGTCCTTGTCGGCAACGACTTTCTCGGCGCGGCCAAGGTCAGCCACAACAGCGGTATCCAGCTTGCGGCCGGTCTCTTCCGAGATCAGGGCAGCGCCGGTGAGGACTGCGATATCCTGCAGCATGGCTTTGCGGCGATCGCCAAAACCGGGGGCTTTGACAGCCAGGACGTTGAGGGTGCCGCGCAGTTTGTTCAATACCATGGTCGCCAGGGCTTCGCCGTCGACGTCTTCGGCCAGGATGACCAGTTCGCGCTTGCCGATCTGCACCAGTTTTTCCAACAGGGGCAGCAGATCCTGGGCGGCGGAGATCTTCTTGTCGTAGATCAGGATGTAGGGTTCTTCAATGACCGCTTCCATGTGATCGGAATCGGTGATGAAATAGGAGGAAATATAACCGCGGTCGAACTGCATACCTTCCACGTATTCCTGTTCGAATTCCAGGCCCTTGGATTCTTCAACGGTGATAACGCCGTCTTTACCGACCTTATCCATCACATCCGCGATCAGGTTGCCGATCTGGCGGTCCTGGGCGGAAATGGTGGCGACGTTGGCAATTTCTTCCTTGGTGGAAATTTCGATGGCCTGCGCCTTGATGGCATCCGCAACGGCCTTGGAAGCGGCTTCGATACCGCGCTTGAGCATCATGGGGTTGGCACCGGCGGCGAGGGTCTTGAGGCCTTCGGTAACCATGGCGTGCGCCAGAACCGTGGAGGTGGTGGTGCCATCGCCGGCGATGTCATTGGTCTTGGTGGCGGCTTCCTTCAGAAGCTGCGCGCCCATATTTTCAAAGGGATCTTCCAGTTCGATTTCCTTCGCGACCGTCACGCCATCGTGCGTGATGGTGGGGGAACCGAATTTGCGGTCCAAAGCCACATTGCGGCCTTTGGGGCCGAGGGTGGTGGCGACGGCTTCCGCCACAATATCAATACCGTTTCGCAGTTTCCTGCGTGCTTCTTCGCCAAATACTAGTTGTTTAGCTGCCATAGGATACTCCTTCAGATAATCACTCAGAATTTACTCAATTAACCTTCAACAATCGCCAGTACGTCGCTTTCCTTCAGGATCAGCAATTTCTTCTGGTCCATCTTGATCTCGGTACCGGAATATTTGGCAAACAGGACGGTATCGCCTGTTTTAACATCCATAGGGATGCGTTTGCCTTCCTCATCGCGATCGCCGGGGCCGGTTGAAAGGACTTTGCCTTTTTGCGGTTTTTCCTTGGCGGTTTCCGGAAGAACGATACCGGAAGCGGTTACATCTTCCTGTTCAATCGGTTCCACAACCAAGCGGCTGCCTAAAGGTTTTAGATTCAGAGCCATAGATTCCTCCATAAAAAAGATTCAGATTTTTTAGCACTCACGAGTATTGAGTGCTAATAATCTGTATGTTAATATCCTTTCGCATGCAAGTCAAGGAAAATGGGCGAAATCTAATAAATTTTTAACACAATCAACGGTAGCCGTAACCCTTGCAGATATTTTCGCTCTCGATTAAGGTGGACATGACTATTGGGTCGTTGCTGTACTGTTCCCGTATCAATTGCAGAATGCGCATGGCTTCTTCGCAATAACCGTTCACGGTACGATGCATACCGGCCAGGACGGACCCATAAGTCAGGTAATAATCGATGGTCGTGTTGCTAAGCGGCAAACCTTCCACAGCCACCATCGGGTCCGTTTCTGAATCGCATTGGCGCACCTCGCAGCTCTCCTCCGCGGTGCAACCCATCAAGGCGCATTTAAAAGCGGGTATGGCGCCCTCGTAGTTACGGGAGCGATGGTAGACGATGCCCAGGCGGCCATACATATCGGCATTGTCCGGCTGGTAATTCAACCCCTTCAAGGCGTTCCTGCCCGCCACGAGGAATTCTCCCATCTGGGTGTAGGTGGTGGCAATGGAGAAATATGGCACGGAATCCTTCACACCCAACTGCTCGTTGATCTTGGCGGCTTTATCGAAATACTCCAGCGCCATCTCGTAGTTTTGCAGCGTGCGGTAGTTGGCGCCGATGCGCAGGTAAATAAAGGTCAGGTTGGGATTGATATGGATGGCTTCCTTGTATTGCTCAATCGCCTGACCGTAATTGCCGATGGATTCAAGCAGGTAACCGTAGATACGGCGCACGTCCATGGAATCCGGCGAACGGTCGACAGCCTCGCGGATGTTTTGCTCAGCCTGCACCCATTTCTGCTCATCCACCAGAATTTCGGCGTAATACGCCAGCGCCAGCGTATTGGTATTATCGAGCTGGAGCGCCTGCACCACTTCCTGTTCGGCTTCAGTCAGCAGCGCGTCGCGGTCGCCAACCACAATGTTGGGATCGGAGAGCCAATCCAGCGCGAAGGCTTTAATGGCATGGGCATTGCTGTTTTCCGGCTCAATGGCGATGGCTTCGTTAATGGTAGCCAGGGCTTCATTCAGGCGGGCAACTTTTTCCTCATCGATAGTCAGCAGCGTTGAGGAATAGATCTGGATGCGCGCCAGTTCATCGCGCAGCTCGACGTTGGCAGGATCCAAAGCCACTGCCTGCTGGTATGCCTGCATGGCCTTTTCCAGGTCGCCGGCAACGAAATAAGTTTCGCCTTCATCCGCGAAAGAATTCACCGTGCGGGTGGGCGTGGGCGTGGGCAGGAACAGCGGGGTAATCGATCCGCTGTTCAGGTTGCGCAGCACCATCAGCATAACCAGCAAAATACCCAGCATAATCGCGATGCGGTAGGGATTGGCTTCATGCGAGGGTTTTCTGAAGAGGGGTTTTTTCTCAGGGATGTACATGAGCAACCTTAGGGCTGCGCTGTTTCCGTGATCTCCGGAGTGGGTTCCAGGGTGGGTGTGGGTGAAGGTTGCGGCGTCCAGGTGGGGATCATGGTCGGCGTGGGCAGCTTTAACATCTGCAAATCGTTTATTTTTTGGTAGCAGCTATTGATAATATATTCAGCATTTGCTGTTACTGTTGTGTTATCACTAATACTCTGTACTAAAGCTTGAGCTATCTGCACTGCATCAGTGCAATAACCTAATTCCATAAGGGATATACCGTAAGTGTAATAGAACTCATAGATAGGATATGAGTTGGAGAGTGGTAATCCTTCAACGATCACACCATTCTGGTTACTGCCGCCACGTATTGCGAGCTTTAACATTAAAATTGCTTCAGGGTACTGATAATTCTGATAGTACATTGTTCCCAGATAACCATACATTAATGGATCATCGGGAGAATCATCCACAGCTTGTTGAGCATATTGAATAGCCTTTCCGAACTCGCCAATTCTTGCATATGTTCGAGCAATGAGTGTTTCAGGATACGAATCGCTAGGGTTTAAAGCGTTTGCACGTGTAAACTCTTCCACAGCCTTATCATTTTCGCTGAGTGAACGGTAATTACGCCCCAGGGCAATGTGCAATTCGGAGATATTGGCATTCATGGCCACCGCCTGTTCCAGTTCCGCGA
>CALGUJ010000083.1 GCA_937902055.1 uncultured Pelolinea sp. | reverse complement strand
CCGAAGCCGACCTGGGCAGCCTGCAGGTCACCGGCATCAGCGTGCAGCAGCGCGGAAACACCCCGGTGCTGCGCGTGAGCACGCGCTTCTAGGTGCTGGAACCGTCGTATCAACCGGCGGTCGCTTAAGGCGATCGCCGGTTTTTGATTCCTATTTGATCTTTCGTGTCATTGCAAGACGGCGAGCCTTGAGTGGCCACAGCACCGATCATGTTACGTGATCCGCTAATCACGAACGGCCATATTCGATTCCTGGGATGCAATGAACCTTGCTGTGCCAACTAAAATCCAACACTTTCCAACTGCTTTCCGATCTCAATTTACGTATCACCGCCGTCTATTCCGCGTTTATTTGATTATCCTGTTAGATACTGGACTTCTTTAACCCCTGGCTTTTCCGCTGCAATCCGATGCCGATTGAGGATTATCGAGGGAATTCCATCTCCGCAACAAAAGACGAACATATGGGAGGACTCATCCTTCACCGCCAAATTCCTTCTTTTGAGATATTCCCTGACGATGAAAACTTTCTCGCCAGGTTGTTTGTTGTCTAAACCCATAATCAGGAACAGGCTGTGTTTGCGTTTTGCGTGTATGGAGGGGGTATGCTTGGGTCAAAAATCATGATTATCGAGGATGATTCCGAACTCGCACTAGATTTGAAAGAAAGGCTCGAGAGTTTTCACTATTCTCTCCTATCCATTGTTGATGACCGTGAAAAAGCATTCGCGGAAATCGTATCCTCCAAACCTGATTTGATTCTGCTGGACATGCATTTAGGAGGCCAAATGGCTGGGATCGTGACTGCGTATCATATCCGGGACGTTTATAGCATTCCGATCATCCTGCTTTCGTCGGGATTTGGAAATGACCCAAATAATTCGCGGCCCTTAAAATTGGGGGCTTTCCCGATCCTGCAACAGCCACTGGTTGATTGCGAACTGGCCACGAACATCGAACGGAACCTGTGCACATCACAACACGAACCTACCCAGCGGGATCATGAAGCGTATTACCGGGCGATGATTGACAACCCCTCTGAGCTTCTTTTGGTAATCGATGGAAACGGAACAATCCAATTTCACAACCAATCGGCATATACGATTCTAGGAGATACCGGCATCGGTTTTGTGGGGGTTTCATGGCTCGACTTGATATACCCGGGTGATTTGGATGCCATGATGGCCGAATTAGAGCAAGAATCCCGATCCAACGATCGGCAGGCGCCGGATCGATTTCGGGTAAGGCATCGAGATGGCAGCTGGCGCATGATGGAACTGCAAGGAAGCGCGCGAATTAAAAACCTCCAATATGATGGCTATATTCTCAGCCTGAGAGACATCACGGAACAGGTAAAAACAGAAACCTTCGTTCAACTGGAAAAGACCCAGGCCAGGAAGATCATCGATTCTGCGCGTGTCTTTCTTTTAAGCCTCGACGCTGACGGGAACATCCGCATGGTCAACGAGCATGGATGCAAGCTACTGGGGTATGAAGAAGCGGAATTGCTCGGGAAGAACTGGTTCGCCACCTGTTTGCCACAGGCTAGCCGGACTATTGCAGAAAACACATATCAGATGATATTGAACGAAGAAAGCCATCTTCACAAAAACTTTGATTTTGAAGTTGTTACCAAGAACCGCCAAACACTGTGCGTTTCCTGGCAAAGTTCGATCCTTTCCGTGGAGGATGATCGCATAACGGAAGTACTGCTGTGCGGCGAAGACATTACAGAGCGAAGACGGGAAGAGGAACGCTTGCGTTTCAACGCTGAACACGACCATTTGACCGGTTTGCCCAACCGGATGGCGTTTATTGAACGCCTGGAAGCATCGATCTATCAAACAAATGATGACTTTGGGCACCGTTTTGCCGTGCTCTATTTGGACCTCGATTCATTCAAGTTGATCAATGACAGTTTCGGCCATGATTTCGGTGACCGTTTTCTCGTCGCCACTGCCAGACGCCTGGAAAGATGCCTGCGGACGGATGATTTGGTCGCTCGTCTTTCAGGCGATGAATTTTTTATTTTGATGGACAAAATCACCTCCCCCAATGACACCATCGCTGTGGCGGAAAAAATCCTCAAGGAGCTTGCCAATCCGATCGTGATCGAGGGGCAGAGCATCAGTACCTCCTGTTCGATTGGGATCGTGATCTGCTCCAACCGGACGCAGCATGTGGATGAAATTCTCAGGGATGCAGATATTGCCATGTACCAGGCAAAGAATCGCGGGAAAGCTGGCTATTCGTTCTTTATGCCAGACATGCGCACGCAACCAATCGCGCGGTTAAAACTCGAAAATGAACTTCGCATGGCCCTCGACAGGAACGAATTTTCATTAATGTATCAACCCATCGTCAAGGTGAGCGATGGATGTTGCATCGGTTTTGAAGCACTCCTGCGCTGGAATCACCCCAAGGACGGCATTATGCCTACCGATCTGTATATTCCGGTGCTCGAAGAGACGGGGTTGATCATTCCGGTGGGCGAATGGGTCCTCAACCAGGCGTGCCAGCAGATTAAGGAGTTGCAATCAAATGCCCGCTATAAAAAACCCCTGTCGGTGAGCGTCAATATTTCGGTTCGCCAATTAACCCATCCATTGTTTATCCAGCAGGTAACGCGCGCCATTAATCGTTCGCGCATCAAACCGGAAAACTTAATCCTGGAACTGACGGAAAGTATCTTTTTGATGGACACGGAAATGGCGCGGTCCATTTTGCTCCGCCTTCACGATCTTGGAATACGAACACACATTGATGACTTTGGAACAGGGTATTCATCCATGCGCTACCTGCAATCCATACCGTTCGATGCGATTAAGATCGATCGATCATTTATTAATCACCTCTCTACCGAGACCCATCAACATGAAATCGTCCGTTCCATCATCGCCATGGCCACTGCCATCGGCTCCAAAACGGTCGCAGAGGGAGTAGAAACCGCCGAACAGTTTGACTTCCTTGGATCCAACGGGTGCACATATGCTCAAGGATTTTACATATCCAAACCGCTTACGCCTTCGATGATGAAAGAATGGATTGTCGAACGATCGTGCAAATTCTCATTCAACTTCTTACCAGGAGGTGTCGTTGCATAATTAAAAACCGCCCGCGATGCTTTTGGAGAGGCATCAATCCAACAATGAGCCCAAGACGCTGTTAAGACCTCCGCTTGGGATATCTGCCTTAAACGAGTTCCGCGCGGAAAAATTCCGGATCGGCCATGCATTTGTGAATGTCTCTATCAGCATAACAATTAAAACCTTATGGAAATTCAAGTGAACCAGGATAATAAAGGTAATCCCAGCGACCTCTCCAACAGGCCAGGCAGTCAAAGGCCAAAAATTCTCATCGCCGAGAATGAAATTATTGTTGCGTTGGATATTCAACAAAGGTTGGATCGATTCGGCTACGTGGTCAAAGGGCTGGTGACGAATGGTGAGGATTTGCTTCGTTATCTTGGCTCTGAATATCCCGATATTATCTTGATGGATATACGGCTGCAAGACCACATGGATGGGATCGACGTAGCCAGAGAAATTCGAGCCAGACATATTGATATACCCATTATTTACCTGGCCGCGTATATCGATCGCGACAACCTGGAACGGGCATGCCAGGTTGGAGCCTTTGGTTACCTCATCAAACCAATCGACGATATTGAATTGCAGGCAACGATCGAAATTGCGCTCTATAAACACCGGATCGAGATGGATCTGCGCGACAGTGCGGAGCGCTATATGTTATTTTCCCAGGCGTTCGATGTTGGGATTTGGGATTGGGATTTAATCAACCAGACGGTTTATTACACCCCGCGCTGGTGCAACATGCTCGGCATGCAGCCCGAAGCGGTGGGCAATCTCCCGGGTGAATGGCTCGATCGTATTCATCAGGATGATGAACAGCATGTCCGGAATACGCTCAATGATTATTTGCTTGGCAATACGCCCGTGTTCATCTGCGAGTACCGGATACGGCACGAGGACGGTGGATACAGGTGGATGTTATGCCGTGGTTTGGCTGTGGCCAAGAACGGGCAAATGTCACGCATGGTCGGGTCTCAAACCGACATAACCGACCAAAAGCGGTACGAACAGGAATTGCTTCGAAAGGCTTTGCACGATGATCTCACAGGCCTTCATAACCGGGCAGCTTTTATCGACCGCTTGAGTGGTGTTTTGGAACAAAATAAACGCTCCAACATCATCAGAACGGTTGTGCTCTTTCTGGATCTGGACCGCTTTAAAGTCATCAATGATAATTTCGGGCATAGTTGGGGGGATAAAGTATTAGTACAACTTGCGGCTCGTCTGGAAGGCTGTTTGCGCCCGGGTGATGTCACTGCGCGGTTTGGCGGGGATGAGTTCATGATCCTGCTGGATCAGGTCGACGATACCGAGGTCATAAAACAAATCACCGATCGCATCTTATATCAGATTGGATTGCCCTTTCAAATTGAGGAAAAACAGATTTACATCACGGGCAGCATCGGCGTCCTGCTGATCGATTCAACCTACCACACAACCGAAGAAGTCTTACGAGATGTCGATACGGCTATGTATTCCGCCAAGACGCGAGGCCGCAATTGCGCAGTGGTATTCAATCGAAAAATGCGCGAGAAACATTATCTTCGCCTTGATAAATCCAATAATCTTCGCCGCGTGGTTGAAAAAAATGAGTTGCTTTTATACTATCAGCCCGTGTATCATACGCGCAACCGCGTTCTGGCAGGCTTTGAGGCCTTGCTGCGGTGGAATAACACGGATCTCGGCCTCGTGCATCCCAGAGATTTTATCCCCCTGGCGGAGGAAACGGGATTAATCATGCCAATTGAGAAATGGGTGTTCAATACCGCCTGTTCCCATGCGCGCAGGTGGAATCAGGTGAATAGAAATCCATTGAAACTATGGCTGAATATCTCTTTGCGCCAACTTTTGGATGAACTTTTTCCAATCATGATCCAGGATGCGCTGGCAAAAAACACGCTGCCTCCGGAATTACTGGAATTGGAGATCA
>CALGUJ010000082.1 GCA_937902055.1 uncultured Pelolinea sp. | reverse complement strand
TCGACGCGCTGCTGTGGATCTGCTACCCGAAGGGCAGCTCGGGGATCAAGACGGACATCAACCGCGATATTATCTGGAGGCACCTGGCCGGCCGCGGGATCAGGCCGGTCACCCAGCTCGCCATCGACGAGACCTGGTCGGCCATGCGTATGCGGCCGATTGAGTTGGTGAAAAGCAAGTCGTTGGGATAGCATATATTCAAACATTCCCTGCCGGTAAATGTTTGATTGACTAATAAATTAGGTGTTGTTTTAAAGGTTGAGATTACCGCAGCCCGCCATCACGCTTCAAGCGGCGGCTTTTAAAGCCGCCCTACGTTTTTATCAAACAGGCTGGCAGGTCGGGCAGTAGTAAACGCTGCCGCCCATGTAAGCTTCCTTGACGATCGGGCTGCCGCAAACCGTGCAGGGCTGCCCGGCGGTGTTCTTGGAGCACAGCGAGCGATAGCCGCCCGGATTGCCAAACAGGTCCGGCTCGGTATCGCGCCCGCCCTGCTTGGTCATCTCCGCCAGCGTGGTTTTGACCGATTGAAAGAGTTCCTGCCGTTCTTTCTCATTCAACGTCCCCATGCGGCGTTTGGGATGCACTCCGGCGCGGTAGAGGATATCCTGCAGGCAGCCGTTTCCCAGCCCGGGAATGCGCTGCTCGGTGGCCAGAAAGGCCTTGGCGCTCAATTTGGCCATTTCCTGCGGCGCGAGCAGGCTGCTGAAGTAATCCCAATCAAAAGCCGCGCTGAGCGGCGAAACGGCGCCGCGCGCCTGCTCATAATGCAGGATGACCTTCTCCCCCGGCAGAAAGCACAGGATGCCGCCGTACATGCGCACGGTCAGGCTGAGTGCGCTGCCGTCGCCGAACTCCAGCAGGAGCTGGTGTTTGGCGGGGATGTCCGTCAAGTCAGGATGAAAATGCAGCGTGGCGCCTTCCGAAACCGCTACGCGCGCCTCGCCAGCCATGAATTCCACCTGCGTGCCGAATCCACGCGCATCTCTGATGGTTTTCCCGTTCAACAATTCCGGGTAGCGCTGCGGGTTGCCCTGATACCAGGCGAACTTGTGCGGGCTGTGCGCCGCCTCGGCGCGCGCGATCACCTTGCCGCGCACGGTTTGGTTCAATTGTTCAGCCAGATGAATGGCCTCGGGTATCTCGATCATGGTTTCCTCCTGCCTGCCTGTATTATAGCCAGGATCCACAGCCCGGAGGATGATTTTGGGGTGAGGCGTCTTGGGTAGAGCGGTTGGTCTCCGTTACTTGCGCAATATCTTCTCCGCTACGGCAATGTTCTCTTTCAACCGGCCGGGCCTGGCGCTCGCTTTGGGCCTGCTCTTGGGAAAAATCTCGAAAAAGAACCTGATGGTCCGCGGCATCAAGACTGGGGCCGCAAATGCGTTAATCTTGTATAAGCACGCGCGATTTTGGAAGCATGCGAATATAATTAACGCAAATCACTTTCAGGAAGCAAAATGAAACCGATTCCACTCAGCGAGAATATCCACTGCCTCAGCATTCACGACCGCCAGACCCGCCTGTTCGAGGGACTGTGGCCGATTGAAAAAGAAGGCATCACATATAACTCCTACCTGATCCGCGACGAAAAAACCGTGCTCATCGACCTGTGCAAAGAGCTTTTCCAGCAGGAATACCTGGACGAACTCAAGGCGCTGGTGGACCCGGCCGGCATCGATTATCTGGTGGTCAATCACATGGAACCCGACCACTCCGGCGCGCTGCGCGCCTTCCGCGCGCTGGCGCCCCAGGCAGTCATCCTGGGCACGCCCAAAGCGGTCAAGATGATGGAGGATTTTTTCGGCTTGACCGAAAACATTCGCGCGGTGAGCGACGGCGAGGAACTGGAGCTGGGCAGGCACAAGCTGCGCTTCGTCAGCGCGCCCATGGTGCACTGGCCGGAAACCATGCTCACTTACGAAAGCGCCACGCAGACGCTCTTTTCCTGCGACGCCTTCGGCGGCTACGGCATCCCGGAAAAAGGCATCTTCGACGAAGATTGCACCGATCTGGCGTACTTTGAACAGGAATCGCTGCGCTATTACTCCAACATCGTGGCGGCTTTCAGCAAGCCGGTGTTGAATGCAGGCGAAAAGCTGGCAGGCGTGCCGCTGCGCATGGTGGCGCCCTCGCACGGCCTGGTGTGGCGTAAAAACCCCAAACGCATCGTGGACCTGTACATGCGCTGGTCGAGCTACGGCAAAGGCCCCGCGGAGAAAGGCGTAACCCTGCTGCGCGGATCGATGTACGGCAACACCGATAAGATGGTGGCTTCGATAGATAGCGGGTTGAAAGCCGCGGGCGTACCG
>CALGUJ010000081.1 GCA_937902055.1 uncultured Pelolinea sp. | reverse complement strand
GATAGCCAGGACAATCTGATTTTCATTCACCAGCGGATCGCGATAGCGGAATTCGGATGCGATATCAACCTCCACCGGGATTTTCGCGATATTCTCGATCATGAATTTGCCTACCTGGCCGGCATGCCCCGCAGTGCCGCAGGCAATGATCTTGATGCCCTGTAATTTCTCAAAATCGATTTTGTCGATGTTCAGGGTTGGGATCACAATTGAATGATGATTGAAATCGATGCGCCCAGCCAAGGTTTCAGTCAACGAGCGCACCTGCTCATGGATCTCTTTCTGCATAAAATGGCGGTAATTGCCTTTAACAGCCGAAACCGGATCCAGGTTGATAGTTTCTACCTTAAAGTCCAGCGGTTCCCCGTCAATGGTCTTCAGGACCAGCTTATCTTTTTGCAGGATGGCCATTTGATGCGAATCCAGGAAAACCATGCGATTGGTATGTTCCAGAATGGCCGGAATATCAGAAGCTATAAAATTCTCGCCATCCCCCAACCCGATCACCACCCCGCCGGCGTTGCCGATGCGCGCGGAGATGATCTTCTCGGGTTCTTTGGTGGAAAGCACCACGATGCCATGCGCGCCTTTGATGCGTTTCAGCGTGCTGCGCACCGCTTCTTCCAAATCCATCTCTTGTTCCAGATAGATCTCGATCATGTGCACTATGGTTTCAGTATCGGTGTCGGAATTGAACTGGATTCCTTCCGACATCAGTTCGTCGCGCAACTCCAGATAGTTTTCGACAATACCGTTATGAACGATCACCACCTGACCCTTGTAGCCAACGTGAGGGTGAGAATTGCGTTCGTTTGGTTCCCCGTGAGTCGCCCAGCGTGTGTGACCAATACCCGGGCTGCCTTTCAGCGGTTTCGCTTCAACGAGCACCTCCAGATGCGAAATTTTACCCGAATCGCGCCGAATATCGATCTTTCCGCCTTTCAGCACAGCAATACCGGCTGAATCATAGCCGCGATATTCCAGTTTCTTTAGGCCTTCCAGAATGATGGGTGTTGCATCCTTGTCCCCTATATAGCCTACAATTCCGCACATAGTTACCTCCGTGTGTTATCGGCACGAACAGTGCCGCCTTCCAGCAAAAACAGGAAGGTTCAATAGAATATTGTGTTGGAATTGGTCGGGAATTTTGCTACCCGGAGGGCATCCGCCGATCTATCGATTTTCCCGGAACTTTCCGGTTAACTTCACTTCGCAGTGAAGAACCCTCTCCTCGTCAGTCTACCGCTGTTGGCAACAGTAGACTCAGGCGCTACCAATTCAATTGTGTGCCCATTATACTTGATTTCTAAAATTACTTGACACAATCCCTCTTGGTCTATAGAATTTGATTAACAATAACAAACCTTGGGAAGAGACCGAGCAATCGGCACCGAAGGGGCAAATCCATAAAGGACTTGGATGAATCTCTCAGGTAGAAGGACCCGGGTTTGCGTAACCCTGGAAAGTTCACGCGACGCCGAAGGGGCAAACCCAAATTGGGTGAAACTCTCAGGTATAAGACAGGGCAGGCAGATTTATTCTGCCTGCCTATTGATTTAAACTAAAGGAGATTTACATGAACACACCTGCAAACTTAAGATATGCCAAAACTGATGAATGGGTAAAGGTCGACGCGAATATCGCCACGGTCGGGATTTCCGATTACGCGCAGGATCAGCTTTCCGATATCGTGTTCATCGAGTTCAATCGCGAGATCGATGATGAGATCAACAAAGGCGATGCCCTGGCTACCATTGAATCAGTGAAAGCGGCAGCGGATGTGAATTCTCCCATCAGCGGCAAAGTCCTTGAAGTCAATGAAGGCCTATCGGATATCCCTGAAACATTGAACGATGATCCTTACGAAAAAGCCTGGCTTTACAAGATCGAAATGAGCAAGCCGGATGAAGTCAACGAACTGATGGATGCCGCTGCTTACGACAAATATTGCGAGGGGCGCCATTAATGTTCACCCCGCATACTGACGGCGAACGTCAGGAAATGCTCAAGGTTATTGGAAAGCAGAATATTGCAGAATTATTCAACGTAATTCCCGAAGCATTCCGCTTTCCCGAACTGGAGCTTCCTGATTCCCTGTCAGAAATGGAAGCCTTGCAGCAATTCAGCGAATGGGCGGAAGCCAACAATGCCTGCGGCGATATGAGTTGTTTTCTCGGCGCGGGCTCATACCATCATTACATCCCCGCCGCGGTTGATTTTTTACTGCACCGCGGTGATTTTTTTACCGCGTATACGCCTTACCAGCCGGAAATATCTCAGGGAACGCTTCAGGCCATCTTCGAATTTCAATCGCTGGTCATCAACCTGACCGGCATGGAGGTTGCCAAGATCGGAAGAGCGTCGTGTAGGGAAAGAGTGTAGATCTCGGTGGT
>CALGUJ010000080.1 GCA_937902055.1 uncultured Pelolinea sp. | reverse complement strand
GAGAATTAAAATATATTTCGTGATGCCTTCCGGTTTTTTCATACCCCTGTTCGGCAATGAAAGCATGGAGTTTGTCGGTGCTGGTGCGTTCGGCTTCCCCGTACGGGCCGGCATGAAAGATCTGGGCGCAAAGACCTTCTTCGAAACGTTCGAAATTCACCTGATCGAGGCGCGGCGGATTCTTCTTCCGGCGAACATCCTCCTTTGCTTGCGTAAACTGATCTTTCGTAATGCAATCGGGTTGCATGATCATCATCTGCCACTGCCAATTTGAACGATCGTCCAGATTGAATTGACGCATATCTTCGGCCCACCACAAACCTTCAAGCGGCATAACCGCGTAATCAAGCGCCGTTGGGCCTTTCTTGATCATGAATTTCAGTGCATAGGCCAGGCTGTATAACGCGCCTACCGCCTGAGAGTACTCCTCGCTGCCGTTGGGATCGCCCCGCCCGCTGATCGTGAGAAAATTCATGGCTGGTACTTCTAAAATCGAAATTTCTTTTTTGGGTTGCTGATAGAGATTCCCCAAGGTTTTAACGAAGTCGATCTTCATATAATCCTCTTAATATCCTATAAATATAGTATTCTAATAATAGAATAGCATGATTTAAAGAATTGTCAAGCCCTTGACAAATATCCCAACGCGCAATAAAAATTCGCCTATAATCACTTTCAGGAGAATCGGATGGCTGATTGGGGTCCGGGAATATACGAAAACGACGACACGATGGATTGGATCTACGACCTGCTGGACAGCGGTGGAATAAGCCGGGTCAAGCGGGCGTTGGATATTGTTGAAGAAGAGGGCGCCGAAGACGTGGATATCGCTGACTGCCGCATCGCATTGGCGGCGGCCGATTTGGTGGCTGCTCTGGATGGCGACATCAACCCCAACCTGCCGACTGAAGCGGAAGAATGGCTGACGTTGATCAATAAACCAGCGTCCAATTTAAGAGCAAAAGCGGAGGAGGTGGTGCGCGATATCCTGCAATCCTCTCCGCTCAAGGTCTACTTTAAAACCAACGGGAAATTCCCGGAATGGAAGTTGATGATGGAAAGCCTGCTGAAAAGGCTGGAACTTTAATTCTTCGTGCCCTGTTTAGCACGAACCAACGCTTCTTTTTGTTCTTTATTCAGAAACGCGCAATCGAGCGCGTTTTTTTGCGACTGGAAGATCTGTTCATCCGAGAGGCCGGCTTCAACCGCGGCGTAATCATATTCATGGGCGATGGTCACCGCGCTGATGCCGGGGTCATCGGTATTGATGCAGGCACGGATTCCGCTTTCCAGGAAGCGCTTCAGGGGATGGCTGGCATAATCGGGAACGCTGCTGGTTTGCACATTGCTGGTCAGGTTGGATTCGACACCGATGGCGTGTTCGGCCAGATAATCCATCAATTCCGGATCGCGAACGGCTGAGACTGCATGGCCAATGCGCTCCGCTCCCAAGTCGCGAATGGCATGCCAGATGCTATCCGGGCCATCTTCCTCGCCCGCGTGCGGATTGGAATGCCAGCCTGCATCGCGCGCCTTTTTGAAGTGGGGGATGAACCATTCCGCCGGATAATGCACTTCATCTCCGGCCAAATCGAGCGAGATGATCGCATCTTTGCAGGTAAGCAGCGCATCCAATTCGCGCATGCAGGTATCCGGGCCATAAGTGCGGCTGATGATACCGATCAGGCCGACCGGGATTCCAAAATCACGCGATCCCTGACGTACGCCTTCGACCACTGCTTCCACAACCCCGGCGGGATTCAACGCATACCGCTCGGCCATGAACCAGGGGCTGAAACGCAACTCGATGTAATCGAGGCCTTCATTTTTCGCATCCTCAACATTTTCGTACGCAATGCGGCGGCAGGATTCGTAATCCAACATAACGGCGGTGAGCCATTCGAATTTCTTGAAGAAATCCAGAATACTGGGTTTGATCTCGGTGATCTGCACATAGGGCCTGAGCCCTTCCAGCGTGGTGGAGGGCAGAGGCAGGTTATGTTTCAACCCGATGTCCAGGATGGTCTCCAAACGCACGCTTCCGTCCAGGTGGCGATGCAATTCGACCAGCGGGTAGTTTTGATTGATCTTTGTCATTTTGCGATGCTCCGGTTTATTGTTAATCGGGGGTGTGGCCTTCGATGCCCTGGCCGAGTTCACGCGAACGCTGGTAAGCCGCCCAGACCGCACGAGAAATCGCGGTGCGGAAACCGGCTTTTTCAAGGTAATAAATGGCTTCGGCGGAGGTGCCGCCGGGAGAGGTGACCTGGTTGCGCAAGCGCGCCAGATGGCGGGTATCCTCGGCGCCGGTGTCGTAATAATCCACGGACCCGCGCAGGGTTTCAATCACCAGGCGTTCGGCTGTGCGGCGGGAAAAACCCAAATGCACACCGGCATCCACCATGGCTTCCATGAACAGGTATACGTAAGCAGGCCCGGTTCCGGAAAGCGCGGTGGCTTTGTCGAGAAAATCCTCTTCCTCTTCAAAGATTTCCTTGCCGAAAGCTCCCAGGATGGTTTTAGCGAAATCCAACTGTTTCTCAGTCACTGTCTTGGAACAGGTCCAAACCGTGATACCCTCGCCGATTTGCGCGGGTGTGTTGGGCATGGCGCGCACAATAACATCGTGGCCGAGATTGCGGGCAATTTTGGCGATCGAAGCGCCTGCGACAATCGAGAGCACCAACGCATCGGGATTGATGCAGCCGTTCATTTCCTCCAGCACTTTCTCCAACCGCTGCGGTTTGACCGATAAAACTACCACATCCGCCCGGGCGGCTGCTTCCCGGTTATTCGAGAACGGCTGGACGCCGTATTTGGCATGCAACTCTTCATTGCGTTCCGGTATCGGGCCGGAGATGAGGATTCTGTCTGCCTTGGTGAGCTTGTTTTTCAAAATGCCGGATAGCATGGCTTCGGCCATAGCTCCCGGACCGATAAAAGCGATGGTTATACTGTCGATCATGGTCCTTCTCCTCCGAGGATAAACCCCTCGCGCGTTAGATTATTTTATATTAAAAAATGAAAAGCCGAAACACTAACGCGCAGTCGATTTTTGAACACAGGCCAGCCAAAGGCTGAGGTTTTCATCCGGCTGCACGGGGGTGACGGCGATGATGGGAAATGCTGGAGGCGACCAATTATCGGGGTTGATTGCCAGGATTTTTACGGAACCATCCACCCAACCGGCGGGCAGAACACCGATGGCATTGACATCCGCCGCAATCATTTGCCGCAGCAGCCTGGAAGTGGGCGCAATTTTCGATAGAGAAGAAACCGGGGAGTTCAGATAATGACTCCTGAATTGGCTGCCGGGGAGCGTATCTTCCGGCAACGTCCAAACAACAATACTGAGATTTGAGGCAGAGCCCGGATTTGAAAAACATTCCGCGCAGGATTCGGCCAAATTTTGCCAGGTGGGGATTCTTCCGGCGAAAAGCGAATCTACGGCCGGCAGCGGAATCTGCTGCAAGGAATTGGAGGGATGGATCACCAGCTCCAAATGGTCTTCCCCGATCTGATAGACGAATTGAGGGTTCCCCTCGGGAAGGCCGTATGAGAAATATACGTCCTGTGAATTACCGGCGGCGCTAATGGAAGCTGCCGGCTGGTAAATGAATTCCTGTTCGGGCAGCTCCTGCTGGCAATTGTTCATCACCGGCAGCAGCCACTCCAACTCAGGCTGAAAATCCACCTGGTAGACTGCCTCGCTATTTACAGCAGTCGAGGCGGTACCGTTGAGTGCGCTTTGCGGATTAATCGTTAACAGAAGCAAGCTTCCAGCGCCCAGGAATAGACAATAACCGGCGAACGGCAGCAGCGAATGGCTGGTGATGTATTTCATCAACCAGGAGATGGCGAAGAACCCCACCACGCCGGCTACCAAAAAACCGGTGGCCATGACCGGCAGAAAACTCTTCGTATCAGGAAGCGCCAGCATTTCGATTATTCCCACAATCCCGGCGCCGCCCAATGCGGGCAAGGCCATCAGAAAGGAAAATTGTCCAGCGGTTTTTCTATTCAGATTACGGGTCATGCCTCCGGTGATGGTGCTGCCTGAGCGCGAGATGCCGGGCAGGAGCGAGAGCGCCTGAAAACTGCCGATCCAGAGCGCGTCTTTCCAATTCAACGTTTCAATCTCGCGATTCCTTTTACTGAATGATTCCGCCGCGACCAATAGCGCAGCGGTGATGAACAAAAACACGGCTGTCAGGGCGGGATTGATAAAAGTTGTTTTAATCGCCTTTCGGAAAGCAATCCCGAAAAAACCGGCAGGAACGGAAGCCAATAAAGTCAACCAGCCAATTCGGGCTTCCACTTCGGCGAAAGGTTTACCGGCGAAAATGCCTTTTAACACCGCTTTTAGAATGATCCATATATCCTCGCGGTAGTAATACAGCAAGGCTACAAATGTTCCCATTTGCACCAGCACGTCGAAGGGAAAGAGTTGATCCTCGGGGATGCGCCAGTTGAGCAGATAAGGGATCAGCACCAGGTGCGCTGAACTCGATATTGGCAAAAATTCGGTGATTCCCTGGACGATACCGAGAATGATGGATTGGATAAATGTCATGATTCTTCGCTCACAGGTAGATTCAAGTTGGTTAATACTTGATTGCTGAATTCGTTAAAGCTTTTTTCGATGATGCTTTGGCGTATCTGTTGGCTCAACTCAACCAACGTGTAAATATTGTGGATCGAGAGCAGGGTGGCTGACAGCATCTCTTTGGCAACGATCAGATGGCGCAGATAGGCGCGGCTGAAATGGGCGCAAGTGTAGCAGCCGCATTGCTCATCGATCGGGCGTTCATCCAGGTTGTAGGCGGCATTGGCCAGATTCAGCCGGCCGTGCATGGTTTGAGCCGCATGGTGGCGGGCCAGGCGCGTGGGGAGGACGCAATCGAACATATCCACGCCGCGCCGGATGCCTTCCAGCAAGTCGAAAGGCGTGCCCACGCCCATCAGGTAACGCGGTTTCTGCCTGGGGAGGATGCGATTGACAATCTCGATGCTCTTCAACATATCCAGCTTGCTTTCCCCAACCGAAAGCCCGCCGATAGCATAACCCGGGAAATCCAGCGATGACAAGTGCTGGGCGGAAACCTGGCGCAAGTCCTCGAAAATTCCACCTTGCACGATGCCAAACAGCGCCTGGTCGGGGCGGGTCTTGGCTTTAAGGCAGCGTTCAGCCCAGCGGTGGGTGCGCTCGAGCGCCTGGATTGCGTAAGTTTTATCCAACGGATCGGAACATTCATCGAATGCCATGATGATATCCGCGCCCAGTTTTTCTTCAATGGCAACGGCAGATTCGGGCGTGAAACGATGGGTGGAGCCGTCAATGTGGCTTTTGAAAGTGACCCCGTCTTCATCGATCCGGCGCAGAGGGCCGAGCGAGAACACCTGGAAGCCGCCGGAATCCGTCAGGATCGGTTTCGGCCATTGCATAAAGCGGTGCAATCCTCCCAAAGCGGCCACCGTGTCTGCCCCCGGGCGCAAATACAAGTGATACGTGTTGGAGAGCAGAATTTGAACTCCGATCTCATCCAATTGAGCCGGCGTAACCGCTTTCACGGTGGCTTGCGTGCCGACCGGCATGAAAATCGGCGTCCGTATTTCACCGTGCGGTGTATGGATAAGGCCGGCGCGCGCATCGCCATCTTCAGCGATGAGCTCGAATGAAAAATTGCCTTGCTGTTTTTCAGGTGTGTTCCGCATGGAATGGATTATATTCCATCCGCACAAAAGTCTGATTGAAAACTGTCTGAAAACTGTTTATACTTGGTCGCATGAATAGCGATAATTTTGGCACCTGGCTGGAAATCGATTTATCCATATTACGGAAAAATTATCAAATCATCAAGGAATTATCCGGCACAATGGTGATGCCGGTGGTGAAAGCCAATGCCTACGGGCACGGGCTTGAAAAAGTGGCTGCTTGTTTCGTCTCCGCCGGCGCGGAATGGCTGGGGGTTGCCAGAATCGAAGAAGCATTGCTGCTGCGCGAAGCCGGAATCAAGAGCCGCATCCTCGTGTTGGGCTACACTTCGCCATTGCGGGTGGCGCACGCCATCAAAGCCAATGTCACGTTGAACGCGTACGATTTCGATGTGGTGCGGGCTTACGCCGAACAAGCCGCAAACCTGGGCGAAAAATTGACCATTCACGCCAAGATCGACACCGGCATGGGGCGGTTGGGTATCCGCGCCGACCAGGCTGAGGAATTTGTTCTGTTTATCCATGATAACCCGTCCCTCGAAATGGAAGGGATGTTCACGCATTTTGCCTGTGCCGATGAACCCGGCAAACCTTATACCGCTCAACAACTCGGCCAATTCAACCGAATTGTTGAGATGGTGGAGGAAAAAGGCATCCGACCACCTATTTTGCATGCATCCAATTCCGCCGGCGCGCTGGTATATCCAAATGCCCGTTTCAACATGGTGCGCGCAGGTATTGCCCTGTACGGGCTGGCGCCATCGCATGAGGTTGCGCTTGGCGAGGGTTTACAGCCGGCGCTCGCGTGGAAAACTCGCTTGATATCCATTAAGACCCTGCCGGCCGGGCATGGCGTCAGTTACGGCTTCAAATATTTCACCAGCAAGGAAGAACGCATTGGCGTGATTGCCGTGGGCTACGGGGATGGGTTGCGCCGACGGCCGGGCAACCAGGTTTTGATCCGAGGGAAAAAGATCGATATCGTCGGCAATGTTTGCATGGATCAATGCATGGTGCAATTGGACCAATTACCGGAGGCTCAGATCGGCGACGAAGTGATCATCATCGGCAGGCAGAATGGGAATGAAATATCCGCGACGGATATCGCGGACGATTGGGGTACGATCAATTATGAAGTAATCTGCGGTTTGGCCGCACGCATGCCGCGCTACTATCTCAACAAATAAGAAATGTGACCATTCATCGATGAATTCCATCCAGAAGAAGTGGATCACCCCCGCTAAAATTCCACAATCGGCCAGTGAAGCATTGGCTGCTTATCCGTGTTTATTCCGCCAGATCCTTTTCAACCGCGGGATTAGAACGCCGGCTCAGGCGGACGAATTTCTCAACGCGGAGCAGCCGCACTACCCACCGGAAACCATGCTCGACATGGAAACGGCAGTGCAAACGATCGGCCGGGTTATGGAGGAGGGCGGCAGGATTGTAGTTTTCGGCGATTACGACGTCGACGGCGTCACCTCAACGGTCCTGCTGGTGCAGCTTTTCCAAACATACGGCGCTGACGTGCGCATGTACATACCCAATCGCTTTGAGGAAGGTTATGGTTTTTCGATTGACGCGCTCAACGAAGTGTTGGCTCTGGCGCCCAGTTTGATCATCACGGTGGACTGCGGCGTGCGCTCTTTGCGGGAAGTCGAGCTTGCCAGTCAGCATGGGATCATGACGGTGATCACGGATCACCATCAACCTCTGGAAAAACTGCCGGCGGCGGAGGCTGTGATATGCCCGAAGCGGGATGGGGACTGCTATCCGAACAAAGACCTGGCGGGCGTGGGCATCGCCTATAAGCTGGCTGAGGCGCTGCTCAAGAGGTACTCGATGGAGGGAGTAACTTGCGAACGCTGGCTCGATTTGGTCGCACTGGGCACGGTGGCTGATCTGGCTCCCATCATCGGCGAAAACCGCATGATGGTGCGCAAGGGTCTGCAGATCATGCGCCAGAATCCGCGGCCGGGAATACTGGCTTTGGCGAACGTCAGCGGCGTTCCGGTTAACGAATTGAATTCCCAGCATATTGGCTTTATGCTCGGCCCGCGCCTGAACGCAGCCGGCAGGTTGAGCTCGGCGGAGAAAGCGT